>CALLPS010000179.1 GCA_938015355.1 uncultured Pleurocapsa sp. | reverse complement strand
GGAATATTCAAATATATGCCGAGGTAAGGGAATTCAAGGTTCTCATACTGATTTTCTAATTTGTGCGGTTTCCACTAGATTGAAAATGCAGATATACACAAGCGATCAAGACTTTGTTAGATACTCTAAGCATATTCCTCTCTCTTTGTATCAAGAAAAATAAAAATTTATTTGGTTGATTTACAAAAATTCTTAGCTGCAACAAATTGTTATCTCAGACAAAACTCAACTTAGTTGAGTTAGATAGTAAGTGTCAATCGAAAACACAACTACAACTGGACTGAAATCAGGGAACTTAAATAAATTGCTCTTATTACTGAGTAAAATTTTAGTTTCTTAGCAAAAGTCGTGCTTCTATTGACCACAGGTAAATTAATGTATTACAGGTAATAAATCATGTTTAATTGGTTAAGCTGGTTTAATTTAAAAGATTGTGATTTAAACTATTTCGTTATCAACTGGCTAGGAGTAGAAAAAGAGAGCTTATTGACAGAATGTACGGACAAGAGAGAGGTATAAAAAGTAGGTCGCTATTTAAAAGGGGAACAACTCAATGTATCGTGATTTTTTCCTTGCTTGGCTACTAAATTAGCCGCCTTCTCTAAATCTTGTTTGGCTTGAGAAATATTACCTAATTCTTGATAAAGATCTCCTCGGTTTTGATAAGCTTTAGCATATTTAGGAGTAATCGAGATCGCTTGATTGTAGTCTGCGATCGCTTTATTATATTGTTTTGATTTGCGATAAGCGTAACCACGACAATAATAATATATAGAGCCTTTGGGATAAATCTCAAGAGCCTTAGTGTAATCAGCAATAGCTAAATCGTATTGTTTTAATGTTACATAAACTGCTGAACGCGACCAATAATTTAATGTAAATTTAGGCTCTATTTTAATCCCTTGAGTATAATCAGAGATCGCCTTATCATACTGTTTTAGTTGACCGTAAATGTTACCTCGACTCCAATAAGCATCAGTGTGTTTTGGATCTAGATCTAGTTTAATTGCTTGAGTATAATCGAAGATCGCTTTGTCGTATTGTTTTAATTCCTGGTAAGCTCCTGCACGACTGCTATAAGCGAATCTGTTTTGAGGCTCTAAAGCTATGATTTGAGTATAATCGGCGATCGCTTTATCGTACTGTCCTAATCTCTCGTACACTCCTGCACGACTGCTATAAGCAAGGGTATTTTGAGGATCTATTTTAATCCCTTGAGTATATGCTGCGATCTGTTGATCGTGTATCCCAGATTTTGCTTGTTGGGTAGAGGTTTCGGCAAAATTAGTTGATTGAGTTGAAGGTTGATTGTGTTTAGTCAGTGCGATTACACCAACACCTGTAACTAAAAATAAAACTAACAGCTTTTTATTTAACATAATTAGATAAATCTTCTTCTGTTTTCACTCAACCAAGAAAAATATTTTTTGGTTGTTAGATTTTTATAATCACTCAAAATTAATATTATTTGACCTGAGTTGAAATATAAATTATAGAATTAAAGTCTTGTCAAAAATAGTACTATTTTTCATCATTCAAGTTTTGTTATCTTCTCCTCTCTACATTACCGAAGAATATTCTGTATTTAATGATACCAGTCTTGAACCTCTCTTCGTAGATGCCAAAATAGTTATCATGTTGGAATTAGATATTGCATCACTTATCCTGTGATTAAGTTTTTAATTGTGCAAAGCTTTTGAAATTTATCTTTCTTTTTTATAAGAATTTCTTGATAAATTTATCGTTAATAAACTCCATGACTACAGGCTGTAGAGTAAATTTTGTAATTGTTCTCATATTTGGTTCCTGATTGCTATATCATAATAAATCTCGTCTCTTTGATCGCTCTAAGAAACAATCAAGAATATATTTTCACTTTATTAATCGTTGTTATTAATCGTTGATTATTTACTGGGTCATAACTAGCCAGAGATGTTGATAAAATATAAGTTAAAAGTATTACCAAATCAATTTCTTGTTATTCACGATTAGAAACACAAAAACCCTGTAGATCGACAGGGTTTAGTAATTAAAAATCAGACTAAAAACATTAACTTAACTAGCCGATAATTTCTTTCGCTTTGGCTACGACGTTATCAACAGTAAAACCAAATTTCTCCAGCACAATATCACCAGGGGCAGAAGCACCAAAACGTTCAATACTTACTGATCCACCGTCACAACCAGTATATTTTTGCCAACCAAAGCTAGACATTGCTTCTACCGAAAGACGCTTTGTTACAACTTTAGGTAATACAGATTCTTTGTAGGCTTCATCTTGAGCTTCAAACATTTCCCAGGAGGGCATAGAAACGACACGGACTTTCTTACCTTCAGCAATCAATTTCTCGGCTGCACCAACACAAAGTTGTACCTCACTACCTGTACCAATCAAGATTAAATCCAACTCTTCAGGGGCAAAACCACAGGAAAGGACGTAGGCACCCTTAGTCGCATTGGCAATGCTGCTTCCTTTTAAATTAGGCAAACCTTGACGAGATAGAGCCATTAAAGTTGGTTTATTTTGTTTCGCAAATGCGATCGCAATTTTGTATGCCCCAGAGGTTTCATTTCCATCTGCGGGACGAAATACGGTCAAGTTAGGAATTGCTCTCAAGGAAGCCATAGTTTCGATAGGCTGGTGGGTAGGGCCATCTTCACCCTGTCCAATAGAATCATGAGTCATGACCCAAATTGCCCCCACTTCAGACAATGCAGATAAGCGAATTGCTGCCCGCATGTAGTCAGTAAAGATCAGGAAAGTGGCACCGTAAGGAATTAGTCCTGAATTGTGCAACGCCATCCCATTACAGATTGCACCCATGGCATGTTCCCGTACACCGAAGTGGACATTACGATTTTCGTAAGCACCCCTTTGGAAGTCGCCGAAACCTTTTAACTCAGTAAGATTAGAGTGCGTTAAATCTGCTGATCCCCCGATTAATTCCGTAACTACAGGGGCTAGTTTATTAAGACAAACTTCAGAATATTTACGCGTTGCTAATCCTTTATCTTCAGGAGTGAAACTAGGTAAAACTTCCTCCCAACCTTCGGGCAATTTACCACTGACAAAACGTTCAAATTCTGCCGCTTCTTGAGGATATTTCGTTTTATAGTCAGCTAAAACCCGATTCCAATCTTGTTCGTAACTTGCACCCCGCTCTACCGCCTGACGCATATGATCCAAAGCCGATGTGGGAACTTCAAATTCCCCTGAAGTCCAACCCAAGGCTTCTTTAGTCAATTGGATTTCATCTGAACCTAATTTAGCACCATGAATCCCCGCAGTACCCTGCTTGTTAGGGGCACCATAACCAATAGTTGTGGTCACTTTAATCATTGTAGGTCGATCCGTGACCGACTTCGCTTCGGCGATCGCTTTATTAATTGCTGCTAAATCTGTATTACCATTTTCGACATGAAGTACGTGCCAGCCATAAGCTTCAAAACGCTTGGAAACATCTTCAGTAAAAGATACATCAGTTGAACCATCAATGGAAATATGGTTATCGTCATATAACGCAATTAACTTTCCTAGTCCTTGATGT
>CALLPS010000178.1 GCA_938015355.1 uncultured Pleurocapsa sp. | reverse complement strand
TTCCCCCTAAAGGTTCAAGTAAATATTCAAGGTGCGATCGCAATTCCTGAAGTTCGTAAGACTCAGCACGAATTAAACTAACTGTATACATTTTTTTAGCTTGCTTATAATATTATGGTTCTTGTCTAAATGATATTCTCTGTAAAATAATTATTACAGCTATAGTCTCGATCTAGAATTTGCCAGCACGAGATAATACTTTTAGATCCTCTTCATCTAATTCTGTGGGAATGCCATTACGGATTAACTCCGAAAAGTCCTCATTGGGAACCATCATACATAGTGCATATAAACGAGTTGAACCAGTGTTTTTGAGATAATGGGTTCCTGTTTTGGGCATTAATATGCTGTCACCGCTATGTAAAGGAACTTCCTTACCATCACACATTGCCAGACCTTCTCCCTGGAGGATAAAGAACATTTCGATTGCTAGGTTATGACGATGGGGAGGAGTTGCACTACCTATATCAAAAATTTCTACGCAAACAGTTAATGAATCATTAGCATTGCTAGGATCAAAGATAATTGCCAGACGATTATTATCTTCAGGACTAATACGATAAGCTTGGTAATCCTGGGGAGTTTTGATTACTGGAATCATGCAATGTTCATTCATCTTTTGTTGATCACCTGTTACTCTTAACTACTATTCTCTAATAGTAGCTATCTGCTATTAGCTATGACGAGAAGGGTTAATTAACAGCACGAAATACGCGAAGCTAATAAAAAACTAATAAAATATTAGGATTTTCTAAGCGGCTGATGATTGAGATATCAAATTTTTAACCTGCATCCAGATCATAGCGTGTTGATTACAAACCATATCTGATTGGCAGTAATCTGTGCTTTGACGAGTAAGCCAATGGGTGGCATTGTTAGTACAGCATTCCACTGTACACTTACTCTGCTTGGGGTTAGCGTAAGTGTATCGTTTATCTAACTCTCGGATCTCAACTATATTCTCTAGATTAGATGATAGGTTCCCGACCTTCATCGAAAGTTCTTTGAATAGCTCATGGTCAGGAAATCCAGTGATATTGTAAGATTCCAAAAATCTGATCCTCATCTTGAACATCGTTTACATTTTAGTCAAATATAAAGAAAACCTTAATGTTGAGAATGCGCAGAAAAAGTTGATTTTTTTTATTGCAACATAATATTTCGGTAATATTTCTAGTAGTTATATAGATTGTATTATCGAAGCTTCTGCGATCCGAAGGCTAGGCACAGCCGAATCTAATCGCACGTTCAACATTCTTCGACAAGGATTCCTGCGTGTCTTGCTGTAGTGCAATTTTTAGTCGCTAACTGGGTTTAGCAAGCCCTCGCTTTCAGCGACGGGTAATTGACCATCTTTCTTGACAATGCTCTGTCATTACGATCTGTAATTGCCAAAAGCACAAAAAAACCCCAATCAACTGATGAGGAGGGGTAATTAGTCTGGCTGAGAGTTGATTCCTTAATCAATAATTAATACTAGCTTTCAATCTCGGAATTGTCTTGCTCATCTAATTTCGGCACAATGTTAGGACGTTCCATATTTTCCCAACCAGCAGGGCGTTTAGAGTTATACCAAGCGATGGAGCCAATGGTGACAGCTGCGATGAAGCCAACTGCGTAAACCGCTACAAAATAAGTGGGAAACTCACCCGCTACTGCAAAAAGTAAATTCATATCTTAGAAATATTAATTTTATTATCAATTCCTTGCAATGTTACCAAGAATTGCTACCTAATGTCTTAAATAAATTCTCGTATAGATAAAACATCTGGAGTTTTTATGGCAAAACTCTAGACCAATAATGTTTGAGGGTTAACTGTTTTGAAGTTAGCTATTACTGATTTAAGCAAAGATTCTAAAAATTCTCAGTAGAAAAAGAGTTCAAGCTAGCGATCGCCATAGGAATAGCAACTAAAGTCAATTTTAGAATCCAAGGAGCACAGAATAAGGTTATCAAGGAGAAGGTTAACGAAGTAAAGCGCATTGCTGCTTTAAAAACATCGTCATTTATTTTAGAACTTATATATAGTGCGATCGCCGCTGCGAACAAAGTCACCAAAGAAAGGTTGAGCATTTTATTTATTCTCTTATTATAAAATCATGGCGTATTTCCGTTATTAGAAACCGAGATCCGCTAATAATTTGGCGACTGGGTACAAAAATATAAACGGTTATTAACCTTAATATTAAGATATTATAACTTTCTTGGTTGATGTCAACATATAAGTATAACTTAACAATCAAATTATTCGGCGTGAGTTAGATCACCAAGATAATTTAGATATTAGCTAATGGAAGCTCGTCATTTTTATTGATCAGATTGCCAAAGTGCCAGTGAGGAAAATAGATATCAAAAACTTAGTTTAAGAGAATTAACAGGAACATCATCCCAAGAATCTACAGTACGCAAACTAGCTACCCAACCATTTTGCTTTTGCTCTTCGGTCAGACTATTTTGCCAATTTTGATGACAATCGTTAGCTAAATCTTGATTCAGACTGGCAATACAGGCATAGATTAAACCCCCTGGATCAATTTGTTCGTTTACCCATATGGTCTTGTGTGACATTAGATTTGTTTAGTTATATCTTGGTGATTGGTATCATTTGAGACAAATTATAACGAATTTCACCATCCAAAAAGTTAGAGAGAAGGTAAGTCGATTCCATTATTATCTCGATCATCATCCCCACCAAGGTTAGGTAAATTAGGAATTTCTGCTTTCTTTCTGCGGCATTTTTTAGTTACCGCATCACAGATAAACGCATCGCACTTTTGCTTATTGTCGTCAACCTCACACTTTTTACAAATTATGCCGCCAACACTAGCGGTTTGACAGTCATATCCCAATCGACTTAAGACGCTGACAGTAGCATTACTCAGATTATCGGTTAGACCTGCATACTCTACACTTAAACTTGCAGCAGGAGTCATTAAACCAAAAGAAACAAAACCAACGGAAGCCACAAACACAGAA
>CALLPS010000177.1 GCA_938015355.1 uncultured Pleurocapsa sp. | reverse complement strand
AAATTGTGACACCATCAAAAAAGCCCGCCGTTTTATGAACGAGCAAGGTGTTGAATATACTTTTCACGACTATCGTGCGGACGGTGTAGATGAAAAAATGATTGCAGCATGGGTTAAAAAGCACGGTTGGGAAACCGTGCTAAACAAACGCGGTACCACGTGGCGCCAGCTGGATGACAAGACTAAAGAGACCACAGACGAAACCACCGTCGTCAGTTTGCTTAAGGAGTATCCCGCCATGATAAAGCGGCCGGTACTGGTGCAGGGTATAAACTCACTGATCGGGTTTTCTACTGTCTCGTACAAGGAGTTTTTCGATCTATAAAAATACTGGCGGTAATAACAGCTAACTCATGAGCAGGCTTGCCCGCAAAGTAGAAAAAGAGTTGACTGCTCTGGGTGATGCAGCCTAATCTAACTTTGTACGGCTATACTCTCCGCCAGGGAAAATTAACTGTTGCAGGCGCAAATAGTCAAATGGAGTTTTTGCCATCAGGCGATCATCTAAGTACAACTGCTCTAGTTAAGGTTAAAGCGTCACCTGAAAGAGGCTATTATTTTGAATTACTAAAGTGAAGTTAATTTCATTTTAATTTGTAACAAAAAACTATCCCCTAAAGGACTCTTAAAGGATACCGTGACTCATATGGTTTGCACCCTAAAGGGCACTTGTCCGAACATGGAGATAAACCCGAACATGGGGGTATACCGCGATCCATAAGCTTCGCGTCGTACAGATGAATGCAGATAAACACAGATATATTGACTAGCTTCATTGTCAGTTTAATAAATTGTGTATTATATCGTTTTAAGAGCAATTTACCTACTCCTTCAACTTCACCTAATTGAGAAATTAAGTAATAAGTATTGATGTTTATTTAAAGTTTAAAAAACTAGTGTTTTTTTAGTCCAAAAGTATTACCTATTATGTGGAAACTATTATCAATTCAATAATGGAATAAACAGAGCAAAATTCTCTATCTTTTCGATTATAAAGTGCGATCACATTTCGCTATATTAATCAATGTAAGACACAAAAAAAACATGTTTACACTTTGGAAACATAATCTTTATATAACAAGTATTTAAGATGTAGTATAATTGGGTTTGCATATAGATACTAGACTGAAAAAAAAGTGAAATTTTACAAAAATTAGAGAGGTGAGGTAATCGCATCTATGCAGAGCTAGATGGCAAGCTTCTCAATCAAAATTTCTCAACTTTAGATTTTATTTAGGAGATAGAACATGAAAACAATTACAGGAACAACTATTAGTGATACTTTATTTGGCGACTTTAATGACAATCGTCTAGAAGGTGGTTTGGGTGATGACTTTCTATATGGCGGTTTTGGTAATGATATTTTAGTCGGTGGTTTGGGTAATGATTTTCTGGTGGGGGGAGGTGTAATGGGTAGTCGTGATTCACTAATTACTGTTGGCGGGAAGGATACCTTAATCGGAGGAGTTGGGGATGATTCTTACTTAGTTTCTGCCATAGCAGGAGGAGGTAGTGAAATTCGTGACGAGGGAGGAGCATTCGATTTTAATGCATTACTAATTTTTGCTGACCTTGCTGATGCTGAGGCTTTCATAAATTTATCATCATTAGAGTCTATTACTAACCCTGAGTCATTTGGTGATGCTGCTATTGTCTTGGATTTTCCCCAACCAGGAATTGTCGGGTTACAAAAATCGGAGAGAGATCTAATTATTGATATTAACCGCGACGGAGTTGCCCAAACTGAGAATGATCTTACTGTCGTGGATTTCTTTGATGATCAGGGACAATTAGGGAGTAGCAAGTTTGCTTTAATCAACAACATTATCGATCCTCAATCTATTGCTGATTTTTTCGATCAGCCTGAGGAAACCATATATAGGTTTTTTAATAATCGTATAGGGGTTCATTTCTATACGGCTTCGGCGACAGAAAGGGATACTCTACTCAACAATCCCAGTGATTTTGTTTATGAAAATGCTTCTTATTTAGCGGTAGATTCTGCAACGGAAAATTCAGAAAGAGCGGTTGTCTATCGTTTTTTCAATCCGACTACAGGAGCGCATCTTTATACTATTAGTGAGACTGAGCGAGATTCCATCCAAGAAAATCTGGCAAATTTCAACTATGAGGGAGAAGCATTTTCTGCCTATGGCTCTGAAGTCGCAGGATCAATTCCTGTCTATCGTTTTTTTAATCCGACTACAGGAGCGCATTTCTATACTCCTTCCGCTGGGGAAAGAGATGTTGTCGTCAGGGATTTACCAAATTTTCAGTCCGAAGGTATTGCTTATTATGCATTACCGATAGTAGAAGATAGCTTTTAGACGACATATTTTTAGAGAGTGATGTGTACTCTTTAACTCGATAAATCTAAGAGCATCTAGATAAATTATTGTTTAACTCAATTAATATCAGATTCTAATCTAATGACTACTAAAAAATCAGGATGTGGTTGTCTATCGATCATAACTATACTTAGTACTTTATTAATAGCTGGGGGCTATGGTTTAAATAAAGGCTGGCATCAGTTTTTCTGGGGAACAAAATTGACTCCTTTAGAAGCCGCCCAAATCATTCCCGACGAAGTTTTTCTTACGAGTTATATTGACACGTCACTCTCGAATTGGTCACAGTTGGAGCAACTTAATATCCCTGAAGTAGAAACTGTTATCAATTCCATAATGGAAGAAATAGAGCAAAATTTGAGTTTAGCAAATAGGGACATTAACTATCAAGAAGATATCAGTCCTTGGTTAGGAAATATGGCGATCGCATTTTTTCCGAAAATAGCTCCATCTTTCAATAATAGTGTTGGTTTTAAGCCTGATGCCGATCTACTGCTTATTTTTGGAATTAAGAATCCACTTAAAGCTTATCAGTTTAAACAATCAATCATCTCCCAAGGAAAAGTAAAATATCAAGATAGTGAATATCAAGGAGTTAAAATCACCTCAATTGCTCAATCTTCCCCCTCAAAAATCTATCTTGCTGTGTTACGGAATAAACTCATAATTACCGAGAAACTTAGTATTATGCATCAAGCGATCGCAACCTATCAAGGTGAACCTGCGTTAGCTAATAATGCTGAAAGTAAAAAGCTATTTAAACAAAAGTTAGATCTAGAAAATCCACTGATACAAGTTTATTTAACTAATTACCAACTAGATAAAACTTTCCCTGTTAATTCGATGACTTTTGGTATTGGTAGTGAGGAGAAGGCTATTAAACTTAAAACTATTGCTAATTTTAATCAAAGTATTGCCGTCAAACTTTCAAAAGACGATCAAGAATTAATTTTAGAGAATTTTCCCGAATCAACTGTGGCATTAGTTAGTGGTCATATTAATGCTATTAAAATTTCTGATACTTGGTCATACTTCATAGAAGATTACTATCCTTACTTATCTTGGTTTCTCGAATCAAAATACAACTTATCAGAGTGGCTAATGGTAATCAGTGACTATCAAGATTTTTTCCAACTAATAGATGGAGAATTTAGTTTAGGAATAGCCTTAAATAAAACCGCTGAACATACCGAATCAAACCTTGCTACTGGTTTGATATTAACTATGAGCGATCGTCAGCAAGCTAATTTAGCTCTTCAGAAATTAGAGCATAAATCGATACTCGAACTGCTGCTGCCAGAAAACCAATTATACTCTGATAACTTTTTCCATAACTTTGATTCCAGGTGGCTTAATGAAGACAATTTACTCCTATCTTGGCAGGATAATACAGAAATTTTAGCCTTTAATCAGCCCACAAGTTCTATCCTACAAAATAATAAATTTTCGCGTTTTTATCGAGAATTACCCAGGAAAAACTTAGGCTATTTCTACTTAGATATTGATACCATTATGTCGCAAGTTAATCAACTCAATAATCCTCAACAGTCAGATTCAGAAAATGATTTTTGGAACTCGATTGAAAGTATTAATTCTAGTAGCATTTTAAAGCAGAGAAAAAAGACTCTAGAATCAGATATTTTGCTTCAGTTCAAATAAAATTAGATCGAGATAAGCTGATGTGCATTTAAACTGCATTCTTTTTATTTAGAGTACGAACACATTGAACATCGTACAATATAACATCGTAAAATAAATCTCCTCAATTCTATGAAAATTAATAACTTACAAAATTTGCCCCTAAAAGCTGTCTCTCATAATCCAGAAATCAAAAAGAAAGTAATGTTATCTATGGGAGATTTACCACACCTAACTAACTTCTCTCAGGCTTCATTCGCACCAGGGCAAATTTCTACTGCCCATTCTCATCAAGATATGTGTGAAGTCTTTTTTGTCACCGCAGGAGAAGGCACTATTAAAATCGGCGATCTCCATTATCCCCTAACTCCAGGTGTTTATATCGCCGTAGAAGTAGAAGAAGTACATGAAATTACCAATACAGGCTCAGAAGAATTAATTCTAGTCTATTTTGGCATCAAAGTTTAACTTCTTATCTGAAGAAGTCCCTCATTCATCTGCTCCCAGAGCGATCGCCTAATTTAGATGATTAACAGGCGATCGCAAATTATACTATAAAATGGCTAAATCAGCTACATATCCTGACATACCAGTAATTTCAATCACGGCATCATTATCTGCTGAGTAACCCGCTGCATTGTCATTGAGAGCAATAAATGTTTGTGAATCATAACTAAAAGTAGCAGCGCCATAGGACATAAACTCACTTTCACTGAGAACAGCTTGAATACTAGTCTCATCTAAAGCGGCAACCGAACCCAATTCCATTACTTTCCCCGCATCCACAGGTTTTGCACCGATAATTTTATCGGTACCAATAGCTAAATCAGTGATAACATCAAAATCACTTAGTAACGAATCACTCAAGTTCTTAAAGTTAAAGTTATCCTTACCTTCCCCTCCAGTTAAGATATCTTTCCCTTCTCTGCCCTTGAATGTATTGTTTCCTGCGTCGCCAGTTAAATAATCATCCCCTTGAGAACCATAAATGTTTTCAAAGTTAGCAATTAGATCTCCCTCTGCTTGACCCCCAGCAGCGCTATTAGTCCCTAAATCAATTGTGACTCCAACTTCTCCTAGTCCGTAGTCTAAAGTATCTCGACCCTCTTCTCCGTCGAGAATATCAGCATTATCACTACCAATAACAATGTCATTACCAGCACCAGCATAGATATATTCCGTAACATCTAAACCAACGATAACATTATCGTTATCAAAGAAATTAGTTTCCGTATAGGTACTAGTATTTTCCCCTTGAGCATAGTCAAATAGCGACTCATTTTGCTCGATGCGCCAACCATTGGCAAAGTCCGTATAAAACTGGTCAAAGTTAACTGGCGTACTCAGAACAGTTCCATCTGGTAAAGCTAGGTCATCTCCTTTAATACCATTGTTGTTTCCCAAAAGTCCTGCTACTGAACCTTGTCTACTATCCGCGACCAAAGTTTCCACATTAAGGAAAAAATCACCAAAATTACTTCTTTCCTTGAGAGTTACTACGAGTTGGTCAGGATCATGACTAGCATCACTATTATCATAGGTAACAGTATAAGTATCGTCATCCCGAGAAATTAAACCATCTCCCAGGGAAATAGATTCCCCTGAAGCAAGTTCAGTAGCTTTACCATCAATGAGCAAAAAGTCCTGTTCATTAGCATAAAAAGCGACTCTTGTTCCATCTATCTCAGTAGCCGCCGCCGTATTAAAAGTAGCACCACTGCTGAGATGTTCCGCTCTAACTTGAACTTGAAAATTATCTTCCGTCGATTCAACTAAAGTAAACTCTCCAGCAGCATGGAAATAATAGTCTAATCCATCCAAAGTATATAGGTGAGGATCTCTAAAACTTCCTCCCCCTAATCCTCGGGTAGTTCCGTGTACGGCAAAAAATCCACTGGGTACGGCTTTCTGGTATCCGACATACCATTGATCGATGCCATTATTTAATTCGACTACATTTAATCCATCCAATTCAGGAGCATTAGGAGACATTGCCAAGATAGGTCTACTATTCCCGAAAAAATTATTGTTATCAAAAATAGCTTTACTGACACCTAAATCAGTTATTTGATAACCAGCAAACTCGTCAGATTTTGGTAGATAGATGGTAGATTCATCTATTCCTTGAGAATATTCACCAACTAATATGTCGAATCGAGCTATATCTTCAGTTCCGCCATTTCCAGTCCGTCCATCTACGGTGATGGGATCGAAAAAGCCCACTACTCGAAGAACTTCTGTTTCTTCTGGATATTCAAACAGAGTTATGGGATTAAGGCCTCCTATAGTTGAAGAGATAGAGACAGTAGGAACAATACTATCAATAATTGCCTCTGAAGTAATGCTTTTTCCATCTTCAGCTTCGTAATATGCTGTGGCTTCAGTAACATTAAAAGTTCCTTGTCGAACTGTATCAAGGTCGCCATCTCGATCCACATCTAAACTTAAGCTTGTTGGCGGTTGGATTGAAAACTTAGTCACAACTATTCTCCTTACAATAATAATTCTTTGCTCAAAATTAATATCAAATTAAATTATTATTAATTCATCTCTGCTCTGTTTATTGTAAATATATAAATGCATAGTAAATAACCGTATTAATACGGAGATTAAAAATAAGAAAATAAAAAGACAAAGGATAAAAATTAATATAACAATACTTAGCTAATATCGATAAATATTTTGATATTCAAGGTATTAATTGATAAATAAACACTTGGAAAAGTATTGATAGCTACAATTAATTTAGACTAAGACAATATGTTTAATTGTTTATACTTAATGAAATGCACTCAAGCTAGACAAAAACTTAATTCTTTATTGTATTACTTGGTTAAAATAATTAGTTTTAGATCATCAAACATCAATAATTAAAATGGTTGTAAGATAGTAGAAACTTAATATTTTTATTGTCTTCCTTTAAGAAATATTCACTTGATTAGCAGTAAACGGCTTTGCCGTAGCTATCAGCTATTAGCCCTAAAGAATTAGCTCCTACGTCGCGTCCGACACGAAGTTTGTCTTTAGGACTTCGCGTCCTCTTAGCTTAAGCCTGAAGAGGCTTTGAACCTCTCCTAATTACGAGTCAAAACCGTTGCGGGGGGAACTCCCATTGAGGTTATTGACAAGGATAAAGACCACCAAACGGAGCTTGGTGGGGCAGAGTAAGCGCAAGAAAAAGAGGAAGCAAATGTGCTAGATAATTAAGGGAGAAATATTACCAATATATCGTTTTTGTCTATCTAGAGATGAATGGTTAGAGAGGGCAAAAGGCAATCGCCTTCAATGTTAAGTTCGCGACTCGGTATCAGCAACTGTACAGAAATTTAAGCGCTTGGCTATAGATAATCTTGTAGCTGCTTACCTCACTCCTTGACCTCAGTAATATGTGTTTTAATTGGTTGTATTGCTTCTTCTTGAGAATCTAAAAATAAATAGACCCAGCCGACTGCACCTAATAAGTAAATAACTACTGTAATCAAAAGTCCAATAGTAATTAGTTTTTTGGCTTTAAGAGTTGCTTTTTTGGCATCAGAAATATTTCCCATTTTGTAATGCCTCTTCGCTTCTAAAGCATATTTAAGAGCAAATATTCCTACAGGAAAAAACCCAAATAAACTAAGCAATGTACTTGGGATTACGTGCGTTTTCCGCTCTTCTTTTGATAAATTATTAATCATTTGAATAAAAAAATAACTAGGCGGGAACAAAAGTTATAGTAACGGAATTCTTTTTGTAAAATTCCAATGATAAGCCATCTGGTTTCTGGAAATTCACCATTATTCTCCATTTTGCTGCAAGGATTCCTGTCGCAGTTCCAGTAAAGACCCCAATGCCAGCCCCGACAGCTACAAATGTTCCAACTCCTGGAATTATAATATCTGCTGCTCCTCCTGCATTTTCATAAGCAGTAATTGTAGCTAGTATTCCTTGCCATATTGCTGCACCCATTGTTGCACCCTGTACCGCACCGATACCTCCACCTGCAACACCCAAAAGAAAATACTCAAGAGCAGTAGGGTCTGAACCAGGGTCAATTTCAATTCTTGCGTTCATTTCTTTACAAATTTCGCTGAGTGGTTTTACAATTTGGGATTTCTTTGGAACTAACAATTCAAATCCATGATCGAACTGCAATAAAGGACGAACTGCATTCAAAACTGATTCTTCAGTTGCAAATTTTTTGTGTTTGTTGTTTGCTACAACTAAGAAACTATTATTCATGGGAAGAAACATTTATTAGAGGATATGGTCATCTATGTATTGCATCGCAATTATATGCTCAGGGTAAGCACCAAAAAATTTAGGCATCAGATGGGTTAGAGTTAAAAGGAATCTGACTCACTCCATAGGTTTCAATATCTTCCCACCCCTTGGCTCTGCCAATAGTAGCTAGCGAGCAAGGCAATTTGCTAAACGGATGAAGAACACCTTGAGAGCCTCTAGGGTCTGTTAACTCCTCAAAATGCTCGAACAATTGCTTCTCTATTTGGTTGCAATCGAGAGCAGGCATGAGTGCTTGATTCAATTAATTAGACTATTTTTTTAATACTATTTAATTTTAATTTTAATTCTATTAATAATTCTCGTACCAAACAAATACTTTTGATAATTCAATAAATATAATCTAAAAGCCATAGATCATATTATTCCATCTGGATTTAATAATAAAATATAGTTTAAAATATTTTTAGACACCAAAATGTCAATATAAATAACTTTTTTATGCCTATAACTTTTTGCTTAATATAATCCAAAATAGTTGATGTATATTAGACAAAAAATACTTTTATCAATCAGGTTTAGTATAATAATCTGATACAGTAAATCAATACGAAATTATTATATTAATCAACTAATTAATGCTACGACAACTCACTTTAACTGGATTAGGGATTACGGCAACACTGTATATTACGGTATTTCTCTTACTGCGTTTTGGACAAAATCGACTCATATTCAGTCCTGATAACCAAATCAAATCAACGCCTCAAGAATACAATTTAGATTATCAAGATGTTTGGATTGATATCGATCAAGACCAGATTCATGGCTGGTGGATTCCCGCAACACAACCCAACGCCCCTGCCATACTATACTTCCATGGCAATGGGAGTAACAATGGCGATTTAACTGAAATTGCGGCGATTTTTCATCAGTTAGGAGTATCGACACTGTTCATTGATTATCGGGGTTATGGTAAAAGTAGCTCCATATTTCCTAACGAAACCAGGGTTTATGAAGATGCCGAGGCAGCTTGGCAATATCTCACTACAGAGCTGCAAATCCCGCCCCAGCAGGGATTTGTCTATGGTCACTCCCTCGGAGGTGCGATCGCTATTGACCTCGCAACGAAGCATACCGACATGGCAGGATTAATTACCGAAGGGACTTTTACTTCCATGAAAGATATGGTGGATTTGATGCCACTATTTAAGATTTTTCCGCTAAATTGGCTCATAACTCAGCGATTTGATTCCTTAGCTAAGATTAAGTCCGTGGAAACACCCTGGTTAATTTTTCATGGCACAGCAGATGAGATTATTCCTTTAACGATGGCAAATCAACTGTCTTTGGCAGCATCAGAACCCAAACAGCTAGCGGTTATTGTGCAAGCAAATCACAACAATCTACCAGAGTTTGGTGGAGAGGAATATCTCTTGACTATCAAGGAATTTATGCAATCAGTCCTATCAAGCAGGATCGAGACAATTACTAACTCCTAAGAAACAAATTAATCTGTTGAGATTGGGAAGAGAACTAGAATTAATATATCTAGATATGGAAAAAGATAAGTTGTGTTGTCACCAGAAGAAGTAAATCATCAGACAGAATTAGAGCAAACACTTCTCGAATTTGAAGAAATTACCGCCGAGTTGAACTATCGCAAGGCGCAAAACTCCCTGCGTAACCTTATTAGTAATATTGACTTGACAGTCGAAGAACAACAGGGTTTAGAGTCGGAAATTAAACGTTTGACTCAGATGCTAGATAAGCTAGAACATTCTGTAGTGCAAATTGCCGCCTTTGGCATGGTGGGGAGAGGAAAATCTTCTCTACTTAACGCCCTAGTCGGGCAAGATATTTTTCCCACAGGAGCACTCCATGGGGTTACCCGCACCATTGATACTGCAAACTGGACCCTGACTCCAGAACAAATTGCTAATACTTCAGCAAATTTACAACGCTTAACGATTACGGGCAGCCAAGGGGGAGAAATTCAACTTCTAGATACCCCAGGAATTGACGAGGTTAATGGCGAAGTGCGGGAAACTTTAGCCTGTGATCTTGCTCAAACAGTCGATCTTATTTTGTTTATCGTCTCTGGAGATATTACTCAAGTTGAATATCGTGCTTTAGGAAAATTGCGAGCAGCAGGGAAGCCGATGTTGCTAGTATTCAACAAAATTGATCAGTATCCTGAAGCTGACAGGATGGCAATCTACCAAAAAATCAAAGAGGAAAGAGTCCGAGAATTAATTTCCCCTGATGAAATTATTATGGTTGCCGCATCCCCAATAGAAGTCAGAGGAG
>CALLPS010000176.1 GCA_938015355.1 uncultured Pleurocapsa sp. | reverse complement strand
GCACCAGAGCGCCAACTCTTTCCATCACTATCTACTTGCTCATTAGCCAATACAGTTTGATCGATGGGGTCCCAGTTAACCGCGGCTTCTTTCTGATAAGCTAACCCGCCATCAAGAAATTGGAGAAATAACCATTGCGTCCATTTATAGTAATCAGGAGCACAAGTCGCAACTTCTCGCTCCCAATCGATAGAAAGTCCCAACTGCTTAAGCTGCTCACGCATTTGAGCAATGTTTTGCAATGTCCACTTAGCAGGAGGAATACCGCGATCAATCGCAGCATTTTCGGCGGGTAAGCCAAAAGCATCCCAACCCATAGGATGTAGCACTCGATAACCCTGCATCCGCTTCAGACGAGCAATTACGTCAGTGATTACATAGTTACGCACATGACCCATGTGCAAATTACCTGAAGGATAGGGAAACATAGACAAAGCATAGAATTTTGGCTGGTCACTCGACTGGGGAGTTTTATCTATCTCCGACTCTTGCCACTGCTGTTGCCATTTCTGCTCGATTTCTGCTGCGTTGTATCGTGACTCCACAACTGGGGTTACTCCTATTAGATTACTTAAATTAGACGACTTTAAATAGTATAGATAATGTTGGTCTGAACGTTTCTATCAATACCCTAAATAACAATTTTGATTGATGGCTCATAATACTGCTCAAATTAATCCTGAAAATGCGATCGCAGCGATCGCCAATGCCACAAATAATACCCCTGTAATTCTCGATTTTGATGAGACATTATACTTAAGAAACTCTACCGCAGCCTACATTAATAGTCTTCGTCCCCGTTTAGTTGGCTTTGGGTTAATTATCCTCTTAAAAATAATTAGACCTTGGGTATGGCTTCCAAGACCATTTGGAGGGAGTAAAACTAGGGATTGGTATTTAGTTACTATTCCCACTATTTTATTACCCTGGACGCTTTTTATGTGGCAAAGAAATGCTCTAAAATTAGCTCAAGAATATAGTAATAGTGAATTAATTTCGGCAGTAGATGGTAATACTGATGCGCCAATTATCGTCGCCAGTTTAGGCTTTAATTTCATTATTAATCCCATTTTGCAACAGATGCCGATCCGTTGCGATTATTTAGTTGGTTGTCGATTTTGGCGGGGTACAAGCGATCGCAATCAGGGTAAACTATTAATGATGCAAGAAGTATTGTCAGAGTCGGAACTTAAATCGGCAATTTTAGTAACTGATTCCGAAGATGATTTACCATTGTTGCAAGTTGTTGAACAACCTTGTTTAGTTATTTGGTCACTAGCTAAATATGTTGATCCGTTTCAAGACTTTTGGCTTTATTCGTTGCTTAATAAATTGAAACATTAGTCTGACGCAATCAAGGGAAGATTAAATGCGCCTAGAGATTGAACGTAGGAAATGCGATCGCAATATGAATAAACAATCAATATTTAGTTTTGTGAATTGATATACGGTCGATACCTACTTGGGTATCTTATGCTTAAAATATATAGTTAAGAAGCTATAAAAATAGTATCTCATTTAGTAAAGAAGACCATCTTGATTAAATATTTTGCGGTAGAGAACTTTCGTTCTATTAAAGAAGAAAATATAGTTGAATTTGACACTGGACTGAAAAAAAATAGTCTTTTTATCGCACATCCGACTATAGGAATTGCTGGTGCTAATGCATCGGGTAAGTCTTCTTTCTTACAAGCATTATCTTTTACAATATGGTTTATGCAGAATTCTTTTTTACACCAGGAAGAAGGAGAAGCAATCCCTATTGAATCTTTTATAACTTGTCAAAAAATACCTACTAAATTACATTTAATATTTTCACAATTAATAGTAGTAGATAATCAACCAAAAGCAGTAGATTGTGAATATACTCTTTGGCTAACAAGAGAAGAAGTCATTAAAGAAGAATTATTGTATTTTCCTTATAATAGGAAAAGAATAATTTATCAACGTGATTATAATCAAGTAAAGCAAGGAAACACTATAGTAAAGTTAGGAAAAGAAATTTGGAAAAATATCAGAAAAAATGCTTCAGTTGTTTCTTTTGCTTCACAATTTAACTCACAAATTGTAGCTCAAGAGTGTAAACATTATAAAGTTAAATCTAATTTAACTGAGGATGGAATGTATGAATATGAATTTAGTCCTGAAATGATTAAAGATTTAGTTACTGTAAATAATGTGTCTAAAAGCAGAATTGCTGAGTTACTTAGAATCGCTGATACTGGAATAGATGATTTTGAAATAGAAAAAGATATTAGTAGAGAAGCTACAGAAGCATTAAAGCAAATAATAGTATCCAGATTCGATGAGATAAAAGAACAAAAATCACCAGAAAAAAAAATTACAATAAGTTATGATGAGTTTAAAAATGTTAAAGTCCAAGATTATAATCTAATATTTTTTAAACATAAAATAGAAAACTTACAAAAGAAGTTTTTGTTTACATCAGAGAGTTCTGGAACTCTAAAGTTTTTAGCTCTTGTCTATAGCACCTTACAAGCATTGCAAAGTGGGGAGATACTTATTTTAGATGAAATAGAAATTAAACTACATCAAAATTTAGTAGCTTATATTATTGGGTTATTCCAAAATAAATATGAGAATCCCCATGGGGCACAATTGATTTTTTCGTTCCATAATACTTATTTCATGGAAATATTAGAACCTGGTCAGCTTTGGTTTACGGAAAAAAATGATCAAGGTTGTACAGAAATATTTTCGGCTGCGGATTTTAAAGATATTAAAAAATTACAGCAAAGAAGTTTGGAAGAACTATATCGTCTCGGAAGGTTTGGAGCAAAACCCAGAGGTATTTAAATTTAACATAATAAAATATGGGGAGAAAAAAGCGGGATAGCGATAGACCAAGTAATAAATATATTTATTTTATAGTTGAAGGTTGTACTGAGGAAAATTATCTTAAACTACTCAAGATAATTTATAGACAAGGTATTCAAATTAAGAATATTAAGGGTGGTAGTGCCAAGAAGGTATTAGAAGAAGCAAAGAAAATTATCAAAAATACTAGTGACGAATATAAAGGTTATGTAATTTGGTTTGATCGAGACACCTATGATAATTCTAGAGATGTAGATCTTTTAACTAGTTTAAAATCCCAAGATAATGTCGAGATATATATTAGCAATCCCTGTATAGAAAATTGGTTATTGGCACACTTTCAAAAGATCAATAAAAATGAATTAAAATGTGCTAAATGCTTGAAAGTCTTAAAAGAAAAATATATTAAAAACTACAAGAAAAATGATTGTAATATGTTGACCAAATTTATCACA
This sequence comes from uncultured Pleurocapsa sp., assembly GCA_938015355.1. Classification (GTDB taxonomy): domain Bacteria; phylum Cyanobacteriota; class Cyanobacteriia; order Cyanobacteriales; family Xenococcaceae; genus Waterburya. Next base: position 6,878 of record CALLPS010000176.1, on the reverse strand, counting down.
GAAATAGAAATAGGTATTGCAATTAGTAATTATTCAGAGCTACAAGGAATACCAAAAATCGTTGAGAAAAATCAATTACTAAAATATCAAACTTGAAATTATTGATCATCTCAATAGTTTAAGAGAGAATAATTTCTGTATCGCCACTTCGTATAGTTTGAGATCGTCACTATTAGCATCGAGTAATCTTTGATAGGTAGTTGGATCTAGATTCGAGTGTATTTCTTCAAGTTTGTCTTCTAGGGATAAGTCCCGTTGAGACGTAATATTTTTATGTACAGGCTCAAACTGAAAAGAGGGGTAATAACGAACAATCTCCTTACTATAGTGTTTCATTGACAAGTCAAACTCTTCGACAATTCCTACTATGGGTAAAGAATCTAAGCCGCCTAAAGCCTGTTCTAATTCCGTTAAATTTTGCTTAGTATTTAACCAAGAAAATCGATAAGTCTGAAAGTTACGACAGGATCTATTTTTCGGTTCATCTAATTGATAATTGAGATAACCAGCAAAATCATATTTTTGAGCTAGTTTAATACTGTAATTGAGAATCTTTTTATGTTTGCGTTCAAATTTATACACTGACCAAAGACGAGCAATGGGATGACGCAGAAACACAATTGGTATTAAAGAAATATTAGCGATCTGGGGTAAAGGAAACATCGCGGTATGGGATGAAAAAGCGGAGATATTTTGATTCTTGACGAGCCAATCTTGAACCAAATTAGCATTTGATTGCTGAGGAATGTTTTTAAATTCAACCTTTTGCCAACTAGAACTAAAATTTTTATCTAAGATTGCATCTACTGATGTTCCAGCATTTTTAAATAGATGATAGTGAGCAATGATGACTTTACTTCTAGGGTTCTGTTGCTTTAAAGATAAGGCGGCTAGGTCAAGATTATCCATTAACTGATATATATTTAGAGAATTGATATCTGGTAAATTATTAGTGTTAGGCTTGTCGCTTACAGCTTACAGCTTCGCTCCTTTATTTAAGTCTTTAATATATCAATATTTTCTTTGACTACTGTCATTAAACGATCAATCTCTTCGGGCAAAGTTAGATAATGTACACAGGCACGGATACAGTCAGGATCGGCAATGGTTCTTAACAGAAAGCCCTGCTTTTCCAACGCATCGACTAACTGTTTATGTTCAATTCCTGACACTTGGAAAGAAACTAATCCTGCTTCGGGAGGAGTATTTTTAAGACAACTTATCTGTTCAATATTTCGTAACTCTGACCACAGATATTTACTCAATTCGCAGATTCTTTGATAGCGATCGCTTTTACTACCCCATTCTTGATGAGTTGCGATCGCACTTCTTAAACCTTCATATTCGGCATAAGCAGAGGTTGCTACTTCAAATTTTGCTCCGTTTTGTTTCCAAGAGATCGGTTTTCCCCGATCATCCATCTCAATACCACGCCAACCAATAAAAGTGGGATGTAATTCAGCAAATGCCTCCTTACTAATATACAATCCACCAACTCCCGCAGGACCACATAACCATTTATGACCCGTAAAGGCATAGTAGTCTATTTCTAAATCAGGTAAATCTAAGTCTAATGAACCTACTGATTGAGCCGCATCTACCATTACTCTTACAGTTTGCTGTGCAGGAAAATTATGACAAGCTTGAGCGATCGCTTTAAGAGGCAATACCTGTCCCGTATTCCAGAGTAAATGGCTTAAAATTACCATGCGGGTATTTTCTGTAAGATGACAACGAATTACTTCCACAGGATCGCCACTATTCAAAGTATCCATAATCGGACAGATACTTACTTCAACCCCAAAGCGTCGGCTAATTTCCCCCACAGTAGCGATAATTCCTGGGTGTTCACAGTCCGTCATCAGAATATGATCCCCTTCTTGCCACTCTACTCCCCACAGGGCGATATTACAGCCTGCGGTGACATTTTCTGTAATAGTAATGGTTTGGGGTGTTGTCTCTAACTCAGTTGCGATCGCTCGTTTCAACAAATGCCCCTTATTCGTTAGCCAATCATTAATTTGATGAGAAAACGGCCCTACTTGCTGGATATATTTATGAGTGTCGATAATAGCCTGTAATGCACTTGCGGGCATTGTTCCCTGACCACCAAAATTAAAATAAGTCTTGTTAATTAATCCCGAAAATTGTTGACGGTGTTCTTTGAGGTCGGTTTTCGATAAACTATTAGTCATATGTAATATCTAAATATCTAAATATCTTGCTCTGTGGCAAACCATTGTTAGTATATCGGCATTCTTTCTTAAATAATTGACGACATAATTTTCGGGAGAGGAAAGCTGTTTTACGGCATAAAAGCAGAGAATTATCGTTTTTATTGCTTATTTTTTCTGGCTTTCTGGCGCAATGATAATAATCTCCGATCGTCTTCTACTCAACTACAAACGCTGTAACCGTCGCACTTTTTTGGAAATACATGGTGATGCTTCTCAACAAGAGCCCGAGAAAGACTTTTTGGTAAAATTAGGCAGAGAAAACCGAAGTCACTTTCGCAACGTTATTCAATCAAGATCTCTTGTTCCCCAGAAACCCCAAGCATCTCGCCGAGATTGGCAGCTTAACGCCCAGCAAACTATGGAATTGATGCATCAGGGTGCAGACTGCATTATTCGGGGAACTTTAAGTGTTAATTATACTCAGTGGCAAACAGCTTTATCAGAAATAGCTTTAACCCCACTCCCAGATATCCAGTCAGACTTTCTGGCAGGTATTATGTTTAATGGGGCACCAAGTTTATTAATCAAACAGCCAGGAACATCTTGTTTTGGGGATTGGCAATATATCACGGTAAATATTAAACTGGGTCGTAAGGCTAAACCAGAATACAAGTTAATTGCTGCCTTTCATGCTTACATCCTCGGAATTGTTCAGTCTCAAACTCCCGAGCGATCGCTATTAATTTTAAAAGAGCAGAATGAGCATAACGTTAATTTAGCTCATGGCTTAACGACAATGCAGCAGACAGTAGGGGAATGTTTGACTATGTTAGCCAGTCAACAGGAACCCGAAGTGTTTATTTCTCGCCAACGTTGTAGTCTCTGTCGTTGGTATGGTTATTGTCATCAGGTAGCTAAATCTACCGAACATCTATCTTTAGTCCCTGGAGTGACTCCCAAACGCTATCAATATTTGCAAGAATTAGGAGTTAACAGTGTTAAATCTTTGGTTGATGTGCCCGAAACCAGCCTGGGGGAGGCATTAGGTTCTGATATTGCTCGTCAGTTAAAACAACAGATTAACTCCCTACAAAGCGATCGCGCTGTCGTCAGATCTAGCTTCGATTTAGTTAACACGCAACCGATTCCTACTGGTGTGATCGAGCTATACTTTGATATTGAAGCTGAACCCGAACGCCAGACTGATTATCTACTAGGAGTTTTATTAGTTGATCGAACGACCAATACAGAAAAGTTCTATGCTTTTCTGGCGGAAAGACTGGAGGATGAAGGCAAAATTTGGCAAGAGTTTCTCGATTTTATTAACCTCTACCCCGACGCACCTATCTTTCACTATTCTGAATATGAGGCGGATACTATTAAGCGTTTAGCGCGTTTATACGGCACTCCTAAAGCACAGAAACAAGAAGTATTATCTCGTTTAGTCGATCTTCATCTTTGGGTAAATTCGTCAGTTATTTTTCCTGTAGAAAGCTATTCTTTAAAGGCTTTAGCTAACTGGATTGGGTTTTATTGGCGCGAAACTACAGGTAGTGGGGATCAATCGGTTTGCTGGTACGATCAATGGCTAAATACTCAGGATCGAACTTTACTGCAATTAATTTTGAGCTACAACGAGGATGATTGTCGTGCAACTCGCTATTTGAAAGACTGGCTGTTAGATTTTTTAGAATATCAAAGAAATCACCAACTGGCACTAACAAAATAAGAGGATTACTTTAAACTATTTAGTAACAAATACTTATCCTAATCGACCCTAATACAAGATTACTTTGAAGTTTTATAAAGAAGTTTAACAATATTCGGTGATTTGCTCAAAATTTACAGTTTTTCATGGGGATCATGCGCTAAATTGTAATTGTAGATAAATAAAAATTATGAAATTCATAAGTTTAGTTTATCTAACTGATAGATAATGATTGTAGAAAATTCTGAAACAGATATTTGTGGCAGTCGAAATCTATCAAGATATTTAGAGCGATCGCAAACAAACCTGATTAAAACTATGTTTCCTATTTTATTGCTTGTAACCGCTATAGCTAGTATTGTTGTTTATCTTCGTACTGATAACGATATTTTCGGTTTGCTGGCAGTAGGCATGTCGGTTTCTTGTTTGATTTGGGGTTTAGCGATCGCCCATTGGTCAGTTCATTTATTAGCTTTATTCGCATTATTATTTATTGGCAAACCTCTGGCTGTTGCCACAGTAGATTCTGGTCGAAGATAGAGCTAAAAGCTAAAAGCTAAAAGCTAAAAACAAGAACAAAGACGGTGCACGCTAAACATATGCACGCTAAACATAATAGTGACAAATCCCTACGGTTGGCTAGATAAATCCCTGGATGCGATTCACCGCGCCCATTGGTATCGTTCAGTGAAGCCGATCGCTGGAAAGCCAGGGGCAGTAGTAGAATTAGCAGGTCAACCCGTAGTTAATTTTGCCAGTAACGATTATTTAGGGTTAGCAGGAGATCCTAGATTAATTGAAGCTGCGGTGGCGGCAACCCAAGCTTATGGGACGGGGAGTACTGGGTCAAGGTTGCTGAGTGGACACAAAGCATTACATCGAGAATTAGAGATTGCGATCGCAAATTTAAAACAGACAGAAGACGCTTTAGTATTTAGTTCGGGTTACTTAGCCAATTTAGGAACAGTATCGGCGCTAGTTGGTGCCAGAGATTTAATTTTAGGGGATCAATATAATCACTCTAGTCTGAAAAAAGGAGCAATACTAAGTGGGGCAACCGCAATTGATTATCTCCATAATGACCTTGCCGACTTAAGAGCCAAATTAAGCGTCAATCGTAGCTTATATCGTCGTTGTTTAATTACTACCGATAGTGTCTTTAGCATGGATGGCGATCTGTGCCCCTTGCCTGGTTTATTGCAACTGGCGGATCACTATGACTGCATGGTTTTGGTTGATGAAGCGCATGGTACCGGTGTATTGGGTTCCACGGGGGCGGGTTGTGTTGAACATTTTGGTTGTAGTGGCACCCCTCTGATTCAAATGGGGACTTTGAGTAAAGCCCTTGGCAGCTTAGGGGGGTATGTCGCGGGTTCCTCTCAGCTCATTGACTTTCTTCGCAATCGGGCCTCCACCTGGATTTATACAACAGGATTATCGCCTGCTGATACGGCTGCAGCACTGGCGGCAATTCAAGTGGTTCAGACTGAACCAGAGCGGCGGGAATGCCTTTGGCAGCGAGTGAGTCAGCTTAAAGAAAAAATCAGCCAGATTCCGCAAGTTCAGCAAGGAACCTGGAAGCTATTACCCACCGAATCTCCGATTGTCTGTTTGCAAATGCAGAGTCCGGCGGTGGTCCTTGATGTTAGCCAACAGTTAGCCACTCAGGGAATCTATGCCCCTGCGATTCGCCCGCCCACTGTGCCCACGAGCCGCATTCGGATTTCAGTGATGGCGACACACCAGCCAAAGCAGATTGAGCAGTTGGTTGCGGGGTTGAGATCGATTGACTCAGGTGATGCTGTAGAGGGCTAGATGCATCTGCCTTGACCTTGCCATCAGAAAATTTGCTCATGTTAACTTAGACATTAGTTTTGCTAAACAGATTTTTCTCTAGTTCCGTAATATTCCGAAGCGCTTTGCTGGAGTCAAACCTAGGCAAAACTATTACCTGATCCAGTACAAAAGGATAAACTCGTGAGTCCAACCGATTTGGTCCCAACACCGACGACTGCAATCGCCCCCTTCAATGCCACAGAGTTCGACCGTCATGTTATGGGAACCTATGGCCGCTTTCCGATTGCGTTAGAACGAGGTGAAGGCTGTCGCGTTTGGGACACCGAAGGTCGTGAGTATCTAGATTTTGTTGCGGGGATTGCCACTTGCACCTTGGGGCATGCCCATCCAGCCTTAGTGGAAGCGGTTACGGCTCAAATCCAGAAGCTGCATCACGTTTCTAATCTCTATTACATTCCTGAGCAGGGAGAATTAGCGCAGTGGCTGACGGCTAATTCCTGCGCGGATCGTGCTTTTTTCTGTAATTCAGGTGCAGAGGCCAATGAAGCGGCGATTAAATTAGCTCGGAAATACGGGCATACGGTTTTGAATATTGAAAATCCCGTGATTTTGACGGCCAATGCCAGTTTTCATGGCCGCACATTGGCGACGATTACGGCAACAGGACAGCCCAAATATCAGAAGAATTTCAATCCACTGGTGCCCGGATTTCATTACGTGCCGTTCAATGACTTTGGGGCTTTAGAAGATGCGATCGCAACCCTCAACCAGACCCAACCACAAGTCGCGGCGATCCTGCTTGAACCTCTACAGGGAGAAGGGGGTGTCAATCCAGGAGATGTTGCGTATTTCCAGCAAGTGCGTCAACTTTGTGACCAGCACGGCATCTTACTCATACTCGATGAGGTTCAGGTCGGCATGGGACGGACCGGCAAGCTTTGGGGCTATGAAAATTTGGGTATTGAACCCGATATCTTTACCCTTGCCAAAGGCTTAGCGGGTGGCATCCCCATTGGGGCCATGCTGTGCAAAGAGTCCTGCAATGCCTTCGAGCCTGGAGACCATGCCAGTACCTTTTGAGTGCGATGCAGCTTTGAGCAGCGCAGGTTAAAGAGGAGTTCCGTCCATATTTGTCAGATATCTTAGCTTTCTACGCACACGTATTGATTCGCGTTTGCCACCGGTGAGGTCTTCGA
>CALLPS010000175.1 GCA_938015355.1 uncultured Pleurocapsa sp. | reverse complement strand
TTCCAGGAGGGAGAACACTTCAAGTACAGTAATCATGTTTATACAGGATCATCCCAGTTGGTGTAATAAGCTTCAAATTGAGACCAGGCTCTAATATCATTATTAGGCGTTGCTGATTTGAAGTATCCCCCCATGTTCGGACAAGTGCCCTTTGTCGTAGTTCTAAGCTCTAAGCTTTTTTATTAATCTGTTTTTCTTACAAAAAAGCCAAATCATACCTTAATCCAGCAACGCCCATTATCAAAGTTATTCCATTCATCGAAAACTTTTCTATGATCTGTATTGCCTTTTACCAACTCATTTAAATATTCATCTGTTTCCCCGTCTCAACAGATCAATTAGTGCATAACATCAGTTTATAAATAAATTGTTAATATAGCTAGAAAGCTTTAATAGTCTTAATATGCTAGGAATTTTAAGATTGCAAAATATTACAATTATCTCCAACTAGAGTTAAATACGCCTCAAACCATGACGATAACTACTTACAAATGGTCAGTGGAAGAATATCATTTAATGATTGAATCTGGATTATTGACAGGCAAGTCTGTTGAGCTATTAAATGGTGAGATAATTGAGATGAGTCCAGAAAGAGAGGAGCATAGTTACACTAACGACGATGTAGCAGAATTACTCCGAGAGAAACTAAAAGGACTAGCTAAAATACGAGAGTCTCATCCCATTACCTTAGATAATTCTGAACCTGAACCCGATATAGCAGTGGTTAGATTACCCAAGACGATCTATACTCAGCATCATCCCTATCCTCAAGATATTTATTGGCTGATTGAGATATCTAACAAAACTTTAAGTAAAGATTTAAACGAAAAAAGCATTACCTATAGTCGTAATGGCATTCCTGAATATTGGGTAATTGATCTCGTAAATAAGAAACTAATAGTTCATACCGATCCTCAAGGAAACAAATATTCTCAAGTCAAAGAATATAGTAGTGGCATCATTTCCCCGATCGCTTCTTGATACAGTTGCTCTTTGTAGGAAACCAACAAGACCGCACTGTATCGCTTTTCCCGAAATCAAACTTGCCTTAAATCAACTACTATTATTTTAATTACTATTAATTATGAACTCTTTTACCAATTTACTTAGCTCTCTGATACTGGCAATTTCTCTAGTTGCGATCGCTATTTTTTCGATTCAAAACGTTGATGATGTCTCCATTAAATTTCTCACCCTAGAATCGATCACTATCCCCGTCGGAATACTGCTAATTTTTTGTAGTGCCATGGGATTAATTTTGGGTTGGTTAATTCCCTTACTATTTTCTCGCCAAAAAACCCGTCGCGGCTAATAAATTTTTTAACTCTAATATAGTTCTAAGATCAGAGATTGAGATAAAATACAGAATCTAGAACTTACGCAAAGACTTTGAGTGAAACCACACCTTTAATTAGCATCATCATGGGCAGCGATTCCGATTTGCCCACCATGGAAAAAGCGATCGCTGTTTGTGAAGATTTTACTGTACCTCATGAAGTAGCAATCATTTCTGCCCACCGTACCCCCGAAAGAATGGTAGACTATGCCCGTAATGCTCACCAAAAGGGCATCAAAGTCATTATTGCTGGGGCTGGAGGCGCAGCTCACCTTCCAGGAATGGTCGCTTCTTTGACTCCTCTGCCTGTCATTGGTGTCCCAGTAACCACTCGTCAGTTACAGGGGGTAGATTCCCTCTATTCCATTGTCCAGATGCCGAGAGGAATTCCTGTTGCTACTGTGGCAATTGGAAATGCTCAAAATGCAGGCTTGTTGGCAGTACAAATTTTGGGTACCAGTGACAGCAAACTACAGCGCCAAATCGAAGCATATCGTCATAACTTAGAACAAATGGTGCTTGACAAGCAGAAGCAGCTTGATAAATTAGGATATCAAGAATATCTGGCACAAATGTGAAAATTGCCTCTTTTTGCCGCAAAGTCTAGTTTAAGGGATCATTAACCAAATTAATGGTTGATTGATAATTAAATGAGTAAATGCTTGAGTTTACTTTACAATTCTTTACCTAGACTGAAAATTAGTGTAAACTACCTGAGAAAACCAGTATATCAAAAGTGAGAGGAGCAAAGCTTAAGATGCAGTCGGCACAGACACTGCGAACAGTACCCAGAGAGTATCTGAAGGCACCAGGGGGATTTAATCCCAATGTGTTGATGGTAATTGCAGCGATCATGTTGCTGACGATATCCACCATAGGATATTTTTTGTGGGATTTTCCAGCTTGGGGTTGTTTTGGGGCTAACGTTCTCGCATTACATTTGTCAGGAACAGTTATTCACGATGCTTCCCATAATAGCGCCCATCGTAATCGGATAATTAATTCTATATTGGGACATTGCAGTGCCTTAATGTTAGGTTTTGCTTTTCCCGTATTTACCAGGGTGCATTTACAGCACCATGCTCATGTCAATGATCCAGAAAATGACCCCGACCATTTTGTCTCCACAGGAGGTCCTTTATGGATGATTGCGGCTCGTTTTTTCTATCATGAGTTCTTCTTTTTTCAAAGACGCTTATGGCGTAAATTTGAACTATTAGAGTGGTTTCTCAGTCGATTATTTTTAGTCACCATCGTCATGTTAGGAATTCATTACGACTTTATTGGTTATGTGATGAACTTCTGGTTTGTTCCTGCCTTAGTAGTGGGGATGGCATTAGGACTATTTTTTGATTACTTACCCCATCGTCCTTTTAAAGAGAGAGATCGCTGGAAAAATTCAAGAGTCTATCCTAGTGCAATTTTAAATCTCTTGATTTTGGGACAAAACTATCATTTAGTACATCATCTTTGGCCTTCTATTCCCTGGTACAAGTATCAACCAGCCTATTACGCAACCAAACCCCTATTAGATGCCAAAGGTTGTGAACAATCTCTGGGACTTCTAGAAGGTAAGAATTTTTTGAATTTTTTATACGATATCTTTTTAGGTATTCGTTTGCACAAGCATTAATACTGTTAACTCAGGAAATTTCCCTAATTAATTCCAAATATCATTAAAGTCCCCTAATGGAAGATAAAATCAAGTTTCAATTTGATCTTTATCAACATCATTTTAAACAGCCCTTACGTACCAGCCACGGTGTTTGGCGCATACGTGAGGGTATTATTATTCGTCTAACCAATCAAGCAGGGATAGTCAGTCAAGGAGAAATTGCCCCTTTACCTTGGTTTGGCTCGGAAACCCTATCTCAAGCCCGACAATTTTGTCAGCAGCAAGGAAAAACCATTAGTAAGCAAGAAATCGCCGCTATTCCTGATCATCTTCCCTGTTGCCAATTTGCCTTAGCATCAGCATGGTTAAATCTGGAAGAGAATGATCAAGATGATCCAGCTAAAGCTCTCCATTACTGCTATCTGTTACCTACGGGAGAAGCAGCTTTAACCGATTGGGAACATATCTATCAAACTCAAGCAGCTTCTACTTTTAAATGGAAAATTGGGGTTGATCCTCTGGAGAAGGAAATTGAAATTCTCAAGCAGTTAAGCAGTAATTTTCCCCCAGATATTAAATTAAGATTGGATGCTAATGGTGGATTAAATTACTCCCAGGCTCAACGATTATTATCCCTCACCGATAACCTCAAGGCGATCGAATTTATCGAACAACCCCTATCTCCCCATAACTTAGGGGGTATGATACAACTCAAACAAGAACATTCTACCCCCATTGCTCTAGATGAATCCGTTGCTAGTTTTCGACAGTTACAGACCACTTATCAACAAGGATGGCAAGGAATATATATAATTAAAGCGGCAATTATGGGTTTTCCTGGTAAATTAAACCAATTTTGCCAAGATAAATCCTTAGATGTGGTGTTTTCCTCGGTTTTTGAAACTGAAGTTGGTCGTAATGCAGTCCTCAAAATGGCTCAAGAATTAGATCATCCCCGCGCCCTTGGTTTTGG
>CALLPS010000174.1 GCA_938015355.1 uncultured Pleurocapsa sp. | reverse complement strand
AAACTTATTATTTGTGGCTATTCAGCCTATCCTCGTACTATTGATTTTGCTAAATTTAGAGAGATTGCTGATGAAGTTGGGGCGTATCTGTTAGCTGATATTGCCCACATAGCAGGTTTAGTGGCAACAGGGCATCATCCTAATCCTATTCCTCACTGTCATGTAGTTACAACAACAACACACAAGACTTTGAGAGGACCCCGAGGTGGTCTGATTCTAACTAACGATACTGATCTCGGAAAAAAACTTAATAAATCAGTTTTCCCTGGTACTCAAGGAGGGCCTCTAGAACATGTTATAGCGGGTAAAGCTGTAGCCTTTGGAGAAGCTCTCAAAGCAGAATTTAAATCCTATTCCAGCCAAGTAATTGCCAATGCCCAGGCGATGGCAGAAGCTTTTAAAGCCAGAGACATTAAGTTAGTATCAGACGGTACGGATAATCATCTTATTTTAGTTGACCTCCGTAGTATTTCCATGACAGGTAAAAAAGCAGATGCTTTAGTTAGTCAAGTAAACATTACTGCTAATAAAAATACTGTACCTTTCGATCCCGAATCTCCTTTTGTCACTAGTGGTCTGCGTTTGGGCTCTCCTGCCATGACAACTAGAGGGATGGGGGCGACAGAGTTCAAAGAAATTGCTAACATTATTGCTGACAAACTACTCAGCCCTGAAGATGAGGCTGTGCAGAATGACTGTCTAAACCGAGTAGCTGCTTTATGCGATCGCTTTCCTCTTTATCCTTATTTACAAATTCCTGTACCTGCCAAAATCTAAGATTAAGGCTGGAGCAACACAAAAATCCTGTAACGACAGCAACGACCCAGTGCTTACCAAAAGTACACTTCAATACTCACATTAGCCCCTCTGGATCATAAACTCAGATGCCTGTTGAACTGTATCATCTGATTGCTTTTCTAATCTCTGTGACTTTTGTGTTATGGACGATACCTGATGTCAAAACCTTGGGTTTGAAGTTGGGTATCGTAGATCGACCAAATGCCAGGAAAATTCACAAAAACCCTGTTGTGCGCGTTGGCGGAGTTTCGATTTTCGCAGGAACAATTGCAGCCTTAATTATTGTCTGGCTTCTAGGGGGTTTTTCTGCCTTAGCTCCTCACAAAGTGACAGAAGTTTGGGCGGTAATCATTGGTAGTATCCTGTTTTTTGGCATTGGTTTTGCTGATGATTTATTTAATCTCACTCCTATTTCACGGCTATTGATGCAGATTGCTGTAGCTACAGGCTGCTGGTACATGGGAGTGCGGATCGATTTTGTCTCTTTCCCTATTTATTCCTTAATTAAAATCTATTGGCTTAGTTTACCCATTACGGTAATTTGGCTGGTAGGGATGGCTAATGCGATCAACTGGATTGATGGTGTTGATGGTCTAGCTGCTGGAGTTTCAGGAATTGCGGCATTTGTGATGCTTGTTGTGACCCTCTTTATGGATCAGCCCGCTGCTGCTTTGATTGCTGCGGCAATGGCAGGTGGGGCTTTAGGATTTTTGCGTTATAACTTCAATCCAGCTCAAATTTTTATGGGAGACGGGGGGGCATATTTTATGGGCTTCACTCTCGCAGCAGTGGGGGTCATCGGCTTGGTTAAAACTACAGCTATTACGGCGGTAGTCTTGCCCTACTTAATCTTGGCAGTACCAATTTTAGATATGTCTGCGGTTATTTTCTCCCGTATTTATAAAGGGAAATCCCCCTTTATTGCCGATAAAAGCCATCTACATCACTGGTTGCTTAAAACAGGGATATCTCAACGTCAGACCGTGTTATTTATTTACACCCTAACTTTTTGGGTGGGCAGTTTAGCATTAGGCTTTTCTAATATTCCTAGTGGGTGGGGATATGCCATTGGAGCCACAATGTTGTTGATTTGGCAATTCTGGCAGGTTTGGCAAGTCTGGAGGGCTAGCCGAAGTAGCAATCGATAATCATAATTTTAATAATTTAATAGATTCTAGTAGATTGAAATTGATGAGCGCAGAAATTATATGTATCGGCACAGAATTACTTTTAGGAGATGTTTTAAATACTAATTGTCAGTATTTAGCACAGGAATTAGCCAACCTGGGTATTCCCCACTACTATCAGACAGTGGTAGGAGATAATGTTGAACGTATTCACCAAGTTTTAGAGATCGCCATCAAACGCGCCTCAATTCTCATCTTTACTGGGGGCTTGGGTCCAACTCCCGATGATTTAACTACAGAGACAATAGCCAGCTTTTTTAAAACTCCTATGGAAGAAGATGGGGGGATTATTCAAGATATTGAAAATAAGTTTACCTCAGTCGGCAGAGTTATGTCTCCTAGCAACCGAAAACAAGCACTATTACCTCACGGTGCGATATCGTTGCCGAATCCAACAGGTACAGCACCAGGCATTATTTGGCAGCCAAAAGACGACATCACCATTATGACTTTTCCTGGAGTTCCTTCAGAAATGTATCGTATGTGGCAGAAAACTGCTGTTCCTTTCCTCAAAAGCCAAGGCTGGGGAAATGATATTATTTACAGCGAAATGATGCGTTTTCGAGGAATTAGCGAGTCGGCTTTGGCGGAGCAAGTGACTCATTTGTTTGATTCTAACAATCCTACTGTGGCACCTTATGCAGGAAAAGGTGAGGTGCGATTAAGAATTGCAGCGAAAGCTAGGGATAAAAATCAGGCGGAAGCTTTAATTAATCCAGTAGCAAAAGAAATCAAACATATTGCAGGACTAAATTATTTTGGCAGCAATGAAGATACTTTGGCTTCTGTGGTGGGAAAGTTGTTAAATACTGAAGGACAAACCCTCAGCGTAGCTGAATCCTGTACAGGAGGAGGATTGGGGTCAATGCTAACGGAAGTCCCTGGTAGCTCTAGCTATTTTTCGGGGGGAGTAATTGCCTATGCTAATCAGGTTAAAAATGCCTTGTTAAACGTCAATAACAAAGACCTAGAACAATATGGTGCAGTCAGTAATATTGTTGCTGAACAAATGGCATTGGGAGTAAAACAATGTCTAGATACTGATTGGGGGGTGAGTATTACAGGCATAGCTGGACCAGATGGCAACACGGTCGAGAAACCTATCGGTCTGGTTTATATTGGACTGGCTACACCCGAGAATAAAGTCGTTAGCCATGAATATCGTTTTGGCAAACAGAGAGGGCGAGAATTAGTTCGTTATTTAAGTTCTTGTTCTGCGCTTGATTTATTACGAAGGAGCTTGATCAAACGCCAGCAAGATTGAACAGGAAAATTAAAGATCAGCAAACAACATGATCAAGACTCCCCGATCCTGATCAGTGTTTCTATTTCAAGAGCGATCTCTCCTTAACTCAAAACAAAAGGCAATCAATAGCCACTCTCTAACTTAAGTCGAATTTTGTCTTGCTATATAGCCAATCATAAATACGATCTAGCTCTTCTAAGGTAACTAGTCCATACTGCCAAAGAATCATCGGTATCGGAGCGGGGTGATCTTCTACCGAACGTTGAACAATCTCAATAGAATCATGAGAAAGAGCTAATTCTTCTTTCAGGAACTTGATGAATTTTGCATAAATAGCTGGCTTCATAATGGTTTACTCTTATTTTGAGGATTTTGAATTAGGTCATAAGTAACTTGATTAGTCGAGAAGTATAGTTTTTATCTATCTCTACTCAAAAACGAATTTTTTACTATTGTTTAAGATAGATGAATTTTTGCCAATGTTCTAAATCACAGTGGAGCAAAATTTTTCGTTCATCTATCAAATCGGTTTTCTGCTTCAGATGGAGATTAAAGTCAATCGTCTCTGAACTAAAACGGTTATATTTATTGATTAATAGCTATCAAGTCGTTACTAGTTTTCCTAGGATTTGGACAACCCTATCACAATACTGAAAAATCGTGATTCCTCATAATGACACAGATATGCTAGTACGTAAAAATACTTAGTTATACAAAGTAGAAAAAAGAAAGTGTTTGATACTGCTATCGACACTACAGGTCTTGATAAATGATTCTCTCAGAGGAATGTTAAATATTTATAAAATAATTAAAACTTAGTAATATTATTTACATTTAGTTTTATTATTAGCATAATCATCTTGATATATTGATCCCCCTTTGGTTAGATATTGATTATTGATACTTTGTGATACTTCTTATACATCACCAACAATAGCTTTGTTTCTGAGAGTTAAAATTCAGTTTTAAAGCTTATAGAGCGATCGCTATGTCAGACTATCAAATAAAAATATTATTATAGGACGGGGGAGTTTGAGGGGGTGAGTAAAACCTCGATCTTTCAAGGCGGGGATGTAACGAACCCTCTCAAGCGACTGATAAGGAGCATTAATAATTTTACAATTTTTACTCATCTGTGGTAAAATCTTGTCATGAAGCAGCTAAGAGGATTCAAGTACAGATTTTACCCGACAGATGGGCAGCGATTAGAACTGGCTCAAACGTTCGGCTGTGCAAGATTCGTCTATAACTGGGCATTAGCTCTGAGAACTAACAGTTACTACCAGGATAATATATCTCTTAGCTATACGGATACTTCAAATGCCTTAACCAAGCTAAAGAAAGATCCTGAAAAACCTTGGTTAAAACAAGTGTCTTCAGTGCCTTTACAGCAAGGGTTGAGAAATTTAAATACTGCTTTTTACAACTTTTTCAAAGGTAGAACCAAGTATCCAAAGTTCAAGAAGAAAAGCAATAGACAGTCGGCTCACTATGCTCCAAATGCTTTTAAATGGGATGGCAAAAAACTGACTTTAGCTAAGATGGATCAACCTTTAAAAGTTAGATTTCATCGCCATTTTGCAGGTGAACCAAAAAGTGTAGTTGTATCTAGAGATCCAAGCAATAGGTATTTTGTCTCATTCTTGGTTGAGGAGGAATTAACCCAATGGGATAAGGTTGATAGTGAGATTGGAATTGATCTAGGTATCAAAGATGTTTTGGTAACAAGTAATGGTTTTGCTTCTGGCAATCCTAAGCATTACCAAAAATATCAAGCTAGACTCAAAACTCTACAACGAAGATTAGCTAAAAAAAAGAAAGGTTCTAGTAATAGATATAAGGCAAGGCTAAAAGTAGCAAAGCTGCACGCTAAAATAGCTGATTGCCGAAAAGACTTTTTACACAAGCTGAGTACAAAATTAGTTAGCGAAAACCAAGCTATCTATACCGAGACTCTAGCAGTAAAAAACATGATGGCTAACCACAAGTTAGCTAAAGCCATTGCTAATTGCGGCTGGGGTGAACTACTTCGCCAATTTCAATACAAATGCAAATGGCATGACCGTAAAATCGGCGCAATTGACAGGTGGTTTCCTAGTTCAAAAAGATGTAATTCTTGTGCCCTTTGAACCGACGATTAAATATCTTCATCGCGTAAAAGCTAAGCTGTTGCTACGGTGTAAATGAGACGAACAATCACAGCAAACGGCCAAACTTTTCCATTGCTGGTGCTTGAACTCCCAACCCTCCGCTTCCGGAGCAAAAACTTAACTCCATTAGTCCCAGACTTTATGCCCATGACGAAAAATGTCTCGCAAAGTTTTCTCTTCTCCCATTAATTCCATGCATAAAAATCCTGCAAACCGAG
>CALLPS010000173.1 GCA_938015355.1 uncultured Pleurocapsa sp. | reverse complement strand
TCTTGTAAATATTCAATCTCTGCTGGTTGCCAATCTCGAAAACTGAAGCACTGATGAGCTACTAATAAGCCATATATTTCACCATTGTCCCAGTTAATCGGAACAACCAAATTAGATTTAACACCTATTTTGGCGAGATTTTCGATATAACAGTCTGTCATTCCCGCTTCATATATATTGGGAATAGAACTAATTCTCCCCTGCTGATATCGATCTCGGTAGCGATATTCAAAACAGGGATCTTTGATCACATTACCTAAAATTGAAGCTAAAGCGGGAGTGGTGGCTTCGGCGACAATCTGCCCTTGATTCTGATGCTGCAAACCATAGACAACAACGCGATCGCATTTTAAGATGGCTTGTGCCTGATCTACCCCCTGTTGCAATACCTCTAAACTAGTCTGGGCACTATGTATTTTTTGCGTAGCGACGGTGATTAGCTGACGACCCTGCTTCATCTCTTCTACCTGAGATTTCCAAGTGGCATTGACTTGCTGTTGTGTTAGTTGTTCAACAATCCAGCTTGCTACTTGTAGGGAAAATTCAATCTCCCACTGTTGCCATTCCCGCTTGACCCGACATTGATGCATTACCAGCAATCCAGATAATGAATTATCCTGGTTAACAATAGGGACGACCAAATTGGATTTAACATCAATTTGCTCTAAACTCTCAATATGACAGGGATTAATTCCTGCTTTATAGATATCACTAATGGCGCGGACTCTACCTCGACGATACTTTTCAATATATCCTGACTCAAAACAAGGATCTTTGATCGTGGTACCTAAAGTCTGGGTGTATCCTGGAGTAACGGCTTCAGCAGTTATTTTGCAATAGGCATCCGACTGTAAACTATATACTACAGCGCGATCGCACTTCACAACTTGATAGACAATTTCAACTGCTGCTTGCAGAGTATTTTCTACTGTTTTTACCTGCCGTAGTTTCTTAAACACCTCCGTAAATATACTGTTCGCTGAAGCACCATTAGCCGAAATTTCAGACAATGATAACGATGGTTGGATTGTCATAAGATTATTCGTATTTTTATATTTAATATGTTTAAGTATTGACCTAATTTTTGAGGACAGACTGCCTGCTCTGGCTACTTTAGGCAATAGTTTATGTTGTAAAAAACTAGGTATATAATTGTTACTTGTATATTCTTTTATACTTATGTATAACTACTGAGGATTTTAACGTATTTGGGAAATAAATTCTTCCGTATATCCCAATTAAAGTAAAATTTAAACGCTCAATATTAGCTGCGATCGCAAAATTCAAATGCCTTGCTCCCATAATCCTTACCTCCATCTAGTTTGCAGGGGAAGTGTCGGTAATTTATTTCAACTAATATTTCTAATTAACAATTATTCTTCCATTGATGTTGATCAATTAAGATTATCTAGTTAACAACTGTGCAATTAATTTCTTCACCGTTGCTGGTTGTTCAAAATGAACATTATGTCCGCTATTTTTGACTATATTTAGATTTGCTTGGGGACAAAGACTAAGAATTTGGCGATTGATACCAATAAATTTAGTATCTAATGCTCCAACTACTAGTATCAGAGGGATTTGGATCTGGGACAAATGATTCCACAGGGAAGGCTGTGCTCCCAAACCAATATATTGTAAGGAT
Source organism: uncultured Pleurocapsa sp. (assembly GCA_938015355.1). Taxonomy (GTDB): domain Bacteria; phylum Cyanobacteriota; class Cyanobacteriia; order Cyanobacteriales; family Xenococcaceae; genus Waterburya. The sequence continues at coordinate 6,232 of CALLPS010000173.1, read as the reverse complement.
TTGCTTAATTTGCTAGGATCATTGTTCAACCTTCTAGCAAATAGTTTTTGGTAATCAGGATGTTGCGCCAATGAATTAAACAAAGGATTGCGATACCACTGATGTATAAATTGAAACAAGTCGGTCGATTTTAGCTTTTGGGCTAACTGAAAATCTTGCTGAATTCGGTGATCGCGCTCCTCTTGAGTCTTTAATCCTGGGGAAGCAGATTCCAAAACAACTCCTGAAAAATACTCAGGAAAATAAATAGTTAAATAAAGGGCAATTCTGCCCCCCATTGAATATCCCCATAATCCACATTGCTTAATGTTTAGCCTCGCCAAAAGTTCAATCAATGCTGTCGCTAAATTGGACATTTGATAATTAGCATCATGATTAACCTCCGTCTTACCATGACCAGGCAAATCCACCATCAGACAGCAAAATTCACCTAAATCTGGGACGATCATCGAGAAATCATCAGTATTACCCATGAAACCATGAAGCAAAAGTAGCACAGGATGATGGCGATCGCCAATTAAAACATAATTAAATTGATAGTCTTGGTTAATCCTTACTAGCTGATTCATTATTCGGCGTTGCTGATTTGAAACATGAATTGATAATTAGTCGTTTTAGCTATCAGCTATCAGCTATCAGCTATTAGCTTTTTAAGAATGTAATCAAGTTACAATGCCTTATAGTTCATGTCTTGATTCAGCAATGCCCATTATTCTAAATAACGAGCAAATTTAAGAGAAAAATCAAGGTTAAACTGTTTAGCGATCGCACTAGCGGGATAAATTAGAGCCTTCGAGTTGCCATTCAATGGGAATCAAGAATAAACTTGTAGCCAAATCAGCATGTTGATCAGCATAAATAAAGTTAGCAGCTTTGGCGACTAATTCAGGGCGATCAGAAAAAAAATCAACAAGATGGTACTAGACTCATTCATATTTAGTTAAATCATTAACTTTTTGTAATAGCGATTAGAATGATGCTGATCCAAAGGTTAAAAAAGCATAACAGATTATTTGAGGGAACTATATTTTTATATCGCCAAAACTTAGATTTGACATTCTAGTTTTGGGCAAACTAAAAACCTATGGTCAACTATATAATTCAGATAAATATATTTAATTTCAGATCAATATGTCTTATTTTCCAGTAGTTAAGTTCTAAATCTATATTCTAAATCCCATAAACAGAACAGCGAAATATCTGTTTGATCTTTCTCGTACACCTTTACAAGGCAGTATCAGCCCACTTTGCCCTTATTTTAAGGTTGAGCAATTAAAGCAAAATTCGGTCAAAACTACCAACTAATATGAACAGTCAAGATAAGCCCATCGAAGTAAATGATAATTTAGATCAATCATTAGAAACTTCTGATGCCATCGAGCAGGAAAGCGGAAATTCAGTGGATTTGTGGTCAGAAGAAAATGAAGATACTGAGAGCGTAACCGCATTTATTTCTGCCGAAACCGCTGACAAAAACAATGCGGAAGCTTTAGAAGAAATTGCATCTTTGGATCATGAAGCTCAACCAACACCAAAGAAAGATATTAGTTTAGATTTAGAAAATTGGGACTTTCGTAATCCACCAGAAGTAGAGACCAGTCCAACTGAATCGGAGTTGATTTCTGAACCGCTTTCCCTGGATTTTGAGACGGATTTAGTTACTTCAGCAGAGGAAATAGATAATGAAATAGATGATATAGTTCCAGAGGATTCTCAGGAGCAACCATGGAGTTCAGAGGCATCTTTATCTGAAGTGCATTTGGACGCTAAATCTTCAGAAACTGCTAGTTTAGAAGTTAATGAAATAGATGATTTTGGAGCATTAGAGTCACTTTCATCAGAACCTGATGCCGAGATTAGCCTAGATAGCCTAGATGGTTTAGATGAACCTGGGCTAACTTTAGATAGTTCCCCCGATATCGAACTGGACAACGTAGAACTTAATAGCTTAGAAAATAATGAAATAGATGATTTTGGAGCATTAGAGTCACTTTCATTAGAACCTGATGCTGAGATTAGCCTAGATAACCTAGATGGTTTAGATGAACCTGGGCTAACTTTAGATAGTTCCCCCGATATCGAACTTGAGCTTGATAGCTTAGGGCTTGATAAACTGGAAAATAATGAGCTGGATAGCTTGTTGGACTTAGACTCGGGAACCGATTCCCTAGATTCCTTAATCCTAGAGCCAGTTTCTAGCCTCGATGAATCATTAAGCTCTCTCGACTCTGGTCTAAACAGCACAGATTTAGATTTAGATTCATTGTTTGATGAGGAGTCACAAACTGCACCAACACCAATTGCAGCCACACCAGTTGTTGTCCCTAAGGTTGCTACACCTCAACCAGCGATCGCCAAAAGCCCTGCCCCCTCCCCCGTCAAAGCTCAAGCCTTTGACCAAACCATGAGGGTTTCTGTCCGTAAACTGGATAACTTGAATAATCTAATTGGAGAACTAGTTGTCAAAAGAAATCGATTAGAAGACGACCAAGAAAGATTACGTCGCTTTTTAGACAACCTTCTGGGTCATGTTCAGTCCTTAGGGGAAGCAGGAGCGAAAATGCATGATATGTATGAGCGATCGCTTTTAGAAGGCGCTTTAATGGCGAGCCGCCAATCTCGTGCGAATGCAGCAGTTGCCGCAGGTTCTTCTAGTTTGGTGAAGGAAGAACCCCAAGAAGAAGGATTGGATGCCTTGGAAATGGATCGTTTTACTGGGTTTCATTTGCTTTCCCAGGATATTATTGAACTGATTGTTCGAGTCCGAGAAGCGGCTTCTGATATTCAGTTTGTAGTTGATGAAACCGATAAGGTCGCTCAAACCTTCCGTCAGGTAACAAGTCAATTACAGGATGGGATGAACTCATCACGGATGGTCGCATTTGGGCAAACAGCAGATCGCCTCCCCAGAGCAATTCGAGATATTTCTCGCAAACAGAAAAAACAAACTAAGCTCCACGTTGAAGGAGAAGATGTTCTCATTGATAAGATGATTGTCGAGCATCTTTACAATCCCATGACTCACTTGGTTAATAACGCGATCTCTCATGGGATAGAAAAACCAGAGGAACGAGTTAAAAAAGGTAAGACTGAAGTTGGGAATATCTATATTCGTGCCTTTATTCAAGGAAACCAAACTGTCATTACCGTTAAAGATGATGGAGCGGGCATTGATCCTGAAATCGTAAAAGCCAAGGCGATTGAAAAGAATTTAATTACCTGGGCAACAGCACAAAATTTATCTAACCAACAGGTATATGAACTGCTATTCCATCCAGGGTTTAGTACCAAAGATCAGGCCGATGATTTCGCTGGTCGAGGTGTCGGGATGGATGTAGTCAATACTGACCTCAAAAAAATTCGGGGTTCTATTAGTACAGAATCAGAGCTAGGCAAAGGTACTACTTTTACAGTTCGTCTACCTTTAGTGCTTAGTATCTGTAAAGCTCTGACCTGTGTGAATGATAATACTAAAATTGCCTTCCCCATTGATGGTGTGGAAGATACTAAGGAATATTTACCCAGCGATATTCAAACTAATGCCAATGGTGTGCGATCTATTTCCTGGAAAAACACTCTATTGCCCTTAAGACCCTTGAGTGGTTTGCTTAACTACAACCGTCAGATTCGTCGCACAGGAATTTATAATGCCAATCAAAACAATGATGATATTGTCTCTGTCGTTATTCTTCGCAGTCTCGATAATCTATTAGCGATCGAAGTAGATGAGATCAAGACTGAGCAAGAGATTGTAATCAAACAAATTGATGGACCAATTGCCAAGCCACCAGGCATTGCAGGGGCAACCGTTTTAGGTGATGGTACGATTATGCCCATTGGTGATGTCCTAGAGCTAATTGAAATTGCTCAAGGTAAGAGGACTATTGAAATTGGCTTTAATATTCTGGCAGGAGAAGGAGCCGTTAAACAGGCTCAGGCTGAGAGTATTCAGCAAGAACCAATGGTACTGGTGGTTGATGACTCTATTACTGTTCGAGAGTTGCTGACTATGAGTTTCAATAAACTGGGTTATCGTGTGGAGCAAGCTAGAGATGGTCAAGAGGCTTGGGATAAACTCCGTGGTGGTTTGGTCTGTGACATGATCTTTAGTGATATTGAAATGCCTCGCATGAATGGCTTGGAGTTTCTCTCGAATCTGCATCAAGATAGTATCCTGAAATCTATACCTGTAGCCATGCTGACTTCTCGCGGTGCCGATAAACACCGAAAAATTGCCAGTGACTTGGGCGCAAAAGCTTACTTGACGAAACCTTATACTGAGAAAGATCTGATGGATGTGGCACAACATCTAATTGAGATTAATCGCGCAAATAAAGAAGCTGAATCTGCCACCATTAATCTCAATCGAGCCAACTCAGAAACAGACTTTAAGGACGCACCTCTCGTATTAATTATTGATGACTCGGTAACGGTAAGAGAATTATTATCCATGACCTTTAAGAAAGCTGGTTATCGGGTAGAACAAGCTAGAGATGGTCAAGAAGCTTGGGAAAAACTCAGGGATGGTTTAGAGTGTGATATTGCTTTCTGTGACATTGAAATGCCTCGTATGAATGGCTTGGAATTGTTGTCTCAACTGCAAAAAGATGAAAAATTAGCGTCTTTACCCATCGCCATGTTGACTTCTCGGGGAGCGCAAAAAATGCGCAATATAGCAGCTTCTCGTGGGGCTAACGGCTACTTTGTGAAACCATATGTTGAAGAGGATTTATTGAAGGCAGCCCAAAGAATGATGAAGGGAGAAATGTTAATTGAAGAAGTTGAAGGGGAAATTTGAGTAATGAGTAATGAGTAATGAGTAAGGAGTAATTGAACTTTTTACTCCTCTTTTTTTTACTTGGGATTTCTCACCATTACTAGAGCTTAGAAGTAATTTTTAAGGGCAAGAGGAACAATGTTTAGGATAACGATTTATTTTAGTGTTTTTTTACTGAGTAGCTTATCTAGTTTGCCATCGGCTTGGGCTGCGGCTGAGACAAATCAAGATATTGAGTTGGAAATTGGGATTATTCAAAGGCTAGGTGCAACACCTTTGAAAGATAGTTCTTTAAGTATTAAAGAAGTTAAAATCAACAGCATTTCTGGAGACTCGTTAACAGTTAATTTTCCAGGTGAATCTAAATTAACTGCCATTGAAACTAAAGAGGTGCTGTTAAAGGTAGATTCTAAACGTTTAACTCAGCCGAAACTAGCGGAAAAGCTAATCTTGAGCGATCGCGCTACTTTTGAAACCGCAGAAGATAGTGCTACTTCTTGGAAAAAGCTCGGCATAGAGGTGGAAGTGGCACAGCCTGGGCGTTGGCAGGTTTGGGCGAAAAGAGATGTTTATCAAACTCCCTTGGTTCGTCGCTGGTTGCTTCATAGTCTGGAAGCTAATGGTTATGATAGCCCCTATTTGGACACGGACGTTGTCTATGATGAACCTGATATTATTCTCGAAATTGCAGGGCAGGAATATGATTATGATCAGGTAGAAATTACTAGCCGCAAAAACTTAGTTAAGGTTAATACTACGAATAAACCTCAATCGGCTCGACTCTATGGCGGTAGTTTAAGGCTACAGCCTAATTCTCACGGGGAATTTACTTTAGTTAACCAAGTTCCTTTGGAAACTTACCTGAGAGGAGTTGTTCCCTATGAAATTGGGGCTAATGCTCCCCCTCAAGCGGTTGCAGCTCAAACTATTATTGCCCGTACTTACGCCCTGCGTAATCTCAGACGTTTTGCCGTGGATAATTATCAACTCTGTGCCACGGTTCATTGTCAGGTGTATAAGGGTTTAAATGGCACTAATGCTACGAGCGATCGCGCGATCGCTAATACTTCTGGTTTAGTTCTTACCTATGAAAATGAATTAATTGATGCCCTCTATTCTTCGACTACTGGTGGTGTTACCGCAGGGTTTGAGGATACCTGGAATGGTGAACAACGCCCTTATCTCCAGGCTGTAATTGATGCTCCACAACCTTTTTGGGATCTGGTTAAATATCCTCTGAACAATGAAAAAACTTTTCGTCACTTTATTAAACTGACTAAGGGCTTTAATGAAACAGGTATATCCAGTTTGTTTCGCTGGCAAAAAACTCGAAGTATTGCTGATTTAAATCGGGATTTACGCAAGTATCTCCAGAAAACTCGTCATCCCTTAGCTGATTTTAATTCCATTAAATCAATGCAGGTTAACAGGCGATCGCCCTCAGGTAGGATCTTG
>CALLPS010000172.1 GCA_938015355.1 uncultured Pleurocapsa sp. | reverse complement strand
TGCATTTTGTTTCATATATAGCAATCCTCAATCATTTGTAAAAATTCTATTCCCTATTAACCTGTAAAGCCATTTTATTTTTATAACTCCAATAGAATTACTATAGATATTTTTGAATTTATCAATCTCGATTTAATAGGTTCTGTAACCTTATTGTATTTGACTATGAATTATAGCTTTTTACAGGATAGTAAAATTAGATTTTGTTAAAATTTATGTAATCTTATTATTCATAAACAAAAAAAAAGAACGGGCTATTTAATTCCCGTTCTGGTCAGACTATTTATAATTAAGTTAATCTTTTAGTAAGATAAGTTAGACTGAGATTTACTTTTTAGTTAAGTTAGTCAAAACTTGATTAGAACGCTCAACAAAAGCTTTCATCCCCTCAGCATCAAAGCCTTTTTGTGAAATTAATGCCAAGTCGTAAATATGGTTACACATGAGATTAATCATCGAGTTGGAATCATCACCACTTTGAATAATAGTAGTTTTATTGAGATCCAAGAGGTTTTGAATTAGAGGATGAGCGGTGTTAATCATTAAGACATGATCTTCAGGAAACGCCATAGCTTTTTCCTGCATTAAAGCTGCCATTTCCTGCATCCGACGCATAGCTTCAGGTAATAATACCATCGCGGGAGGAGTACCCTGAGGATCATCAGATTTAATAGCTTGAGTTTTGATGTTTACTCTGGGTTTGTTGAGGGCAGCTTCAAATAACTCTTTAATAGATTCACTGCGGGTTTTATTAGTAGTTGGATCGACAATCTCTTGTGCTTTATCCTCTTCAACTAAAGTGTCATCTAGTTCAGAATCCACACGGGCAAACTTAACTTCAGAGTATTCTCTTTCCAAGAAAGGAATAAAGTAGTTAGCATCAATAAAAGAATCGAGGAAGAGAACTTCTATACCTTGATTCTTATAGAGTTCCACATAAGTGTTTTGAGTACTAGGATCACTACAGTAGTAAACCTGGTTTTCTTTCTTTTCCTTATTCCGTTCTAAATATTCTTTGAGGGTAGTATAGGGTTCAGTAGATGCAGTAGTATCCTGATTATCAGTATTCTCATCCACCGTAGACCAAGCATCATCCCCCGCAGACTGCACCTCCACTTTGGGTGTTTCTACTTCGGGCGCTGCTTCTGTTTTAGCTACATCAGGTTGATAGGTAGTGCGATAAATAATTAAATCTTCTACCTGTTTTTTAAATTTCTCATCTCTGATGGCACCATACTTAACAAATGTGCCCACATCAGACCAACAACTAATATATTTACTGCGATCTTCATTGTAAAGAGACTTTAGACGACCACCAATTTTCTTGGTAATAAAGTCAGAAATACGGCGCACAGTGCGATCGTTAGTTAAGGCACTACGAGAGACGTTGAGGGGGATATCTGGACTATCAATTACCCCCTGTAATGGCATCAGAAACTCAGGAATAATTGCCTCACAGTGTTTACTGACAAATACCTGATTACAAAAGAGTTGAATTTGTCCTTTAGAAAAATCGACATCAGGCTTTAGTTTCGGGAAGTAAAGAATTCCGTTAAGTAAGAAAGGATAGTCTGTATTAAGATGTACCCATAACAGAGGATCTTCTTGGAAAGGATAGAGATAACGATAAAACTCTAGATAATCTTCGTCAGTTAACTCTTGGGGTGATTTCTTCCATAGTGCATCCTGCTTATTAATTTTCTCATTATCGAGAACAATCTTGACAGGCATAAAGTCACAGTAAGTTTTCACTAACTGTCTGACTCTTTGAGGTTCGGCATATTCTACTTCATCGTCTAGTAGAGTAAGAGTAATCGTCGTGCCGACAGTAGTGCGATCGCTCTCCGTTAATTCAAATTCTGGTGAACCATCACAAGACCAATGTACCGCAGTTGCACCTTCTTTGAAAGAAAGTGTATCGATCTCCACTTTTTCTGCCACCATAAAGGCAGAGTAAAAACCTAAGCCGAAGTGACCAATCAGCTCATTGGAGTCTTTTTCGTATTTTTTAATAAAGTCTTCGGCACTAGAAAAAGCGACTTGATTAATATATTTTTTAATCTCATCCGTCGTCATGCCAATGCCATTATCGGAGATAGAGAGAGTTTTTTTAGTTTTATCTACCTCGATTTTAACTTCGGGTTCACCAATTTCTCCTTGCATCTCACCTGCTAAGGATGCCATCTTTAATTTTGAGATCGCATCAACAGAGTTAGAGATTAATTCCCGCAAGAAAATTTCATGGTCTGTATAGAGAGATTTCTTGATGATGGGAAAGATATTCTCGGTATGGATCGAAATGTTGCCTTTTTCAAGTACAGCCATATTTGTAATTACAATATTCAGTCACGAACTACTGTCAATATTGTCTGATCGCTCCGAATAAAATGTTCTAGGATACCCCACCTGCAATCATGCGGATTTCCCTACCTTCAGTAACATGACATAGTTATTGTGCTCTAGATCACCATCTAAAATTAAGGCTGAGACTGATTCTTTTTCTGTCGGCTAATCTTACCTGCTAAAAAGAATGGAGAAATAATTAGAGCGATCGCACCGACAATTATCGCCGCAATAATTAAAATCACGGAATTAAACCCATCTTGAATCCAATTTATGCTTGATCGCGATCGGGAAAATTTAATCGGCAAAGGAGTCTCGATTACTCCCCCTGGTGGAAATGCCACCCAGTTACCATCTGCCAACTGTCTGGGTTCGTCCCAATTGTTCTTTCTACACCACTGCCTAATCTCATATTCTGTCATTATTTGCCCCCCCGCTAATGAATAACAGAGCTATCACCTTTCTTCGGAGGAAGCATTCCCCTAAGGGATAATTTTTGTCCTCGTTTAAATATCTTTATTCCAGAGTTCGAGGTTTTAAACCTACTATTGGCTTTCCCTAGAAGTTTGGCTAACTTATCCAAGCTTTAAAACTGATCTAAATTTGATCTATATTAATCTAATTTTAAAGCATTTTTAAGAGCGTTTGGTTGGTTTTGAGAGTTTCTACGATCCTGCTAAAAACTCTTGACCATTGCTATAATCAGCTCTATGCTTTGTTTTCTTAAGTGTCAGAGGGGAGACTTGAACTCCCGACCCTCGGCTTATGAGTCCGATGCTCTAACCAACTGAGCTACTCTGACATATTTGACATGAATATAAATATAGCAAAAAATAGGCAGTTTTGCAGATAAAAATTATATTTTAGTAGCGATTTTTGAATGATTGACAAAGAGGCAAGAAATAACAATATAGTCGAGGGTTATTTATGACCGCAGATCTTTTAATCAGGAATGCCAAGGTTATCGGGTCTAAAGGCTTAAATCAGGTGGCAATTAGCTTGGGCAGAGAGGAGAGTGCCATCCTGAAATCGAACATTTTAGCCATCGCACCAACACTTAACTTTCCAGCAAGTCAAATAATAGATCTTGAAGGAGATTGGCTATCTTTGGGGGGAATAGATCTACAGATCAATGGTGGTTTGGGTTTAGCCTTTCCTGATTTAAAACTTACGGATTTACCCAAACTAAACCAGATCTGTGACTTCCTTTGGCAACAAGGAGTTGATGGCTTTCTTCCTACTATAGTAACTACTGGGATCGATAACATAGAGCGATCGCTGGCTACTATCGGACAATTTATGGCAAATCAAGATCAAACAGATCCCACAGCCCAAGTTTTGGGCGTTCATTTGGAAGGGCCATTTCTAAACTACCAAAAGCGAGGAGCCC
>CALLPS010000171.1 GCA_938015355.1 uncultured Pleurocapsa sp. | reverse complement strand
ATACCGCAGGGGATAAAGAAACGATGGCATCGGGTTTAATCTCTTTTACCTGATGGTATAGCTTACTGAGAAAATCAGTTAATAAATCGGCGCGCCACTGCACCCACTGTTTATCTTGAGGATTCTTGGGAGGTTGCTTGCCAAATGCTTGTCGATACTTCTCCACAGTGTCCGCATCATAACCCGCACTGATTGGTAATGCAGGAAGGCGATCGCATCCTTGAATCCCATCTACGTCATATTTAGCAACAATTTCAGCGATGATTGACAGCATAAACTGCTGTACTTCGCTGTGGAAGCCATTCATCCAGGTTAAGCTACCGTGTCTTACTTTCTTTCCATCGCAATCCATAGCTTGCCAATGGGGATACTGTTTTAATATATGCCCTCCACTCAACAGGTGAGAAGCAGCAAAACCATATTCTAACCAGGGAATTACCTTGATATTGCGCTGATGGGCTTCTTCAATAATTTCTCTTAAAGGATCTCTTTTTTGTTGAGCGTAGAAAGGATCTATGGTGGGCAATTCATATTGACTCATCACCCCACTAGGATAAAGAGTATAACCCCTTGTCCAAACTACAGGAAAGATATAGTTAAACCCATAGGAATGTAGAAAAGCGATCGCCTCGGCAATATTATCTTGCGATTCTAAAACTTTACTATGGGGACGATTTGCAATCCAAACTCCACGAATTTCTGACATTTTAAGTTTGTTTATTATTATCTGAAATAAGGGACAAATAACAAGATTCATCCCTTATCCCTCATTTCTTATCCTTTAAAAATACGACTGCGCCATTTGTTGAGGCGAGCCTCTCCTAGATTTTTCAGACTTCTTGCTTGAGCTATTTGCTGTTTGAGAGATGCAATACGCTCTTGCTTGGTAGAAGATTCGCTAGAGAATGCAACGGTTTTATTTAGATCGACATAATAAGACTGCCACTTGCTAATCCCCGCAGCACCAATGGTAGCGGAAGAAGTTATTTGTGCTAACTCAGCTTCTAAATCGGCGATTTCTTTCTCTGATGTATTAGAGTCAGATTTTGCCTGGGGTGTTTCAATATAAGGAACAAATTGCGCTGTAGTAGATTGAGTTGTTTTTGGTTTAAAAACCTCTTGAAGCAGGGCATTAATATCAGGCCAAATATTGACAATTTCGGTGACGGCTTGGGGAAAGAGATAGTCATCCGAGTCAAGGAAGATAATGATTTCTCCTTTACTACGAGCAAAGCCACTATTAAAAGCTGCCGCCTGTTTTCCGTTGGGTTGCAAAATTGGCAGAATGCGCTCACCATATTCCGCGATAATCTGACGAGAATTATCCGTTGAGCCATCGTCAACCACAATTACTTCTATATGCTCGTAAGTTTGACCTAAAGCACTATCAATTGCTTCGGCTAAAAACCGCTCATAATTATAATTATTGATGATGATACTGACTAACAGGTTGGAGTTCATTTTGCTAAATTCACCTTGGGTTGAAGTTGAGTAAAATCTGCCGCTTTAAGATTTGCAACTGTCTCTAGGAATCGGATCGCAGTGGCTTTGGGAGCATAGTTATTAATCGCCCAAGCTCGACCCTCAGCGGAAATACGCTCTAAAAGCTCTGGTTGCTCAGTAATTCTGGCGATAGATTCAGGAATATTATCTAAATCGACCCCAATGTAATGTCGCCAATTCTCAGGCATGACAGGAAGTTCAAAACCATACTTCTCAAAATCGACATGAAGGGTAACGCAACCTGCTGCCATTGATTCCCAAAAACGCCAACTATCCCATTGACCAATGCGATTGGTGTTTAGCCCCAAAATACTAATTATTTTGGATAGATAGTGGGAAGTTCGATCGTGAAAATCCGTGTACCAAGGCCCCAGGAAAAACCCGCCAAAACAAGCACAGGCTTGAGACTCTAGTAACCGACGATAGTAGTTGGGATAATGTCGGCGACCAGTTTGTGACCAACGTAAATAGTGATAGGGATCTTGAGGAAAATCGGCTGCATTATCGAATGCCGTATTGATTGGCAATATATCTTTAATCCGAGGTATATACGACTTTTGAATATAGCCCCGCAAAGAATGACTAAACTTTTGATTACGGAAATTTACTAGTAAAGATTGTTGCTTTTCTGCCCAAGGTACTTCGTTTTCCAACTCTTTCAACACTCTTTCAGAAAGACCAAAAGCCCAGGGATAAAAGTTATCAGGATATTTAGTATGGCTAGAGTAATGAGTTTTAAAGATAAAATCAAAATCCTTGAATTCAGGCAACCAGCCTAAGGTTCTAATGCCGTCATGGCAATCTAAATAAACCGTTTTATATTGACGACCAGAAGCAAATAAGCCTGGTGGTAAACAACCATTCTCCTCATAATATTGCCGTTCCAAAACTACGATGTCGCAATCCTGGGGGGTAATCTCAGGATTATGTTGCAGTAGAGTGAGATCGCTTTCAGGAGATATTTTCCAGTAATTATAATTAGCATGGAATTCAATGCCGAGCTGCTTAAATCCTGTTGCTAGATTGACAATTAAATCTTGGAAATAGGCTCCTTCTGGAGGACCTTCGGTAGAGGTGGTATAGAAGTATACTCTTGGCATGTTCATAGTGATAGATCCTTAGATTGAGTGGGATGATTAAATGATTTCTGCCAGTAACTCTTTGACTGTGCGCCCCGCAACTCGCCAATTCAATCGAGACTCATAAGCATTAAACGAGGCATAAGCTAATTCTTTGTATTGGGCATAATCAGCAAATAAGTCTTGGATATACTCACCGTAGTTAGCAGGGTCATCATTTGGCGCAAATAGCTTGCCGTTTTCGCCATCGTGAATGATGCTAGGAATCCCACCCACATTGGTTGATAGACAAGGAACACCCAAAGAATTTGCTTCAGAAAAAACCATCGGCGTACAGTCAGCTATTGACGGCAAAATTAGGAAATGAGACTCTAAAATTAAGCGATTAAGGCGTTCTTTCCCTGCTGCGGTAGACTTTTTAATAAAGCCCAGGGGTTTAACAAAATCAGGAATTGGCTGATGATTAATCTCAGGTTGGCAACCAACTACTGTCAATTCTGTTTTAAACCCAGATTCATTAAGTTGTTTCGCTACAGCATATGCCACATCGCCACCTTTTCTCTGCCATTCGACACCGATAAATAACAACTTGCAGACATCTGAGGGTCTAGCTTCAATGGCATCTTTAATCTGAGCCAAATCTAGTTCACTTTTAATATTTGCGCCGAAAGGAACAACTTTAACCTTGTCAGGATCGGCATCATAAAATTCAATCGCCGATTTAGCCGCCCAATCTGAAGAATAGATGGCTAGCTGACATCTTTCCAAGGCGGATCTCTCCATCCGATGCCAGTCATGAATAACATCAGGATGTAAATTACTGTATTGGGGATAAAAATCAGCAATACCTGCAAAGGTGGCATCTGCCCAAAACGCCATCGGGCGATCGCATTCTAAATATGCCACAGGGTCAACAGTAGCACTAAAGACAATCTCATCTTTATAAGTCGAAAGCTTTTGTTCAACCTGACGAGCGTAGTTTTTCAAAGTCGGTGGATCGGGATTTTTTTGGTAATTTTTGTGATGTAAAAATTGATAATAATGACGTTTTAGTTTACGGATTGCTTTAAATAATTTAGAATCCTCCAGGGGCCCAACATAATTGAGATCAATAGACTGGGATGCTAAAGCCTGAGCAATATGATATCCTGTTCCCGACCATTCATCCGAGCCTGTTAATCTGGTTGAATCATAAGTTGTGACGTAGGCTAATTTCATTTTTAAATAAATAGAAAATCAAATATAAAAGTATTTTTTGGGGACAAAAAGTTGAAGCTTAGCACTCAGATAAAAATGCCAAGCTTAATCAATTAAAGTTGTTGATCCAAAACCACCGTTTGATAATTACCTGACTGAGTTACGCTACCCTGCTCTAAACGATAAATGCGATCGCAATGTTCAATCGTACTCAGACGATGGGCAATGATAATAATTGTCTTACTACCTGAAAGGGCTTTAGTTGCATCGGTAATTAAGTTTTCAGTTTCATTGTCTAAAGCTGCGGTTGCTTCATCAAATACCAAAATTTCTTTTTCGTGATACAAAGCACGAGCAATCCCTACTCGTTGCCGTTGACCTCCAGACAGCAATACGCCTCTTTCCCCAACAGCAGTATTTAACCCCATCGGTAGTCTCTCTATGACTTCCGTTAACTGGGCAGCAGCGATCGCATTTTCTACTCGCTGGCGGTCAATTTGATTATCTGGTACACCAAAGGCAATGTTTCTTTCTAGGGTGTCATCAATCAGAAAGATTGATTGAGGGACATAACCAATTAAATTTTGCCAAGCTCGCAATTTGTTATAAACTGAAACCCCATCAACTGATATATCTCCACTCTTAGGAGAAAGCAAACCCATCAGCACATCAACTAGGGTTGTTTTTCCTGAACCAGATTTACCAATTAGACCAATAGAATGTCCTTTTTCAATGATTAAATTAATCTCATTTAAAGCATTAGTTTCCGCGTTAGGATATTTGTAGACTAAATTCTCCACTGATATTTGTTTTTGGAAACCAAGTTTTTGCTGCGGAGTACCAGACTGAGGCAAACTTAAATCTTTCTTTTCCGACTCAAATCGCTCCGCTTCTCTCAATTCAGCATAAAGAGAATCAAGAGAGTGAATGTTATATCTAATAACGCTGATGCAGGAAATAGTATTACCTGTCGCAGGTAGAAGGCGGATAGATGCGATCGCAAAAATTCCAAAAATGGAAGTAATATTTTGAGTATTACCTTGATTGAAGGTTACAAATAGAAAGGCAAAAACGATCAGAAAACTGATAATTACTGCTTCAACCACATAACGGGGTAAATTAGCATAACTATCTGCTAATCCCATGTTTTTAGAGTATTTATTAGCAGCCTCCGCCATTTGGGTTTCAAAGTAAGGCTCACAGCCAATAATTCTAGTTTCTTTAAGTCCACCTAGTCCATGATTCAAAACCCGAATCATTTCCGCCGAAGCATCAAAACCATTCTTTCCCCAACGAGCCAGCCTTTCTTTCAAAGGATTCAATACCCCTAGAGACACTAATAAAACTGCCGCAATCCCAATCGAAGCCGCTGCATTTGTGGAAACCAATAAAGAAACCAAAGCAATGATCACGACGGCATTAGATATAGCCGTGAGTAAAGATAAAACTAAACCAATACAAAAACGATCCGTAAAAGTAACTACACTTTGAACCAAATCTGCTGAATTTTTAGTTAAATGTAAAGTATAAGGAGCCGACAAATAAGACTTCATTAGTTTAGAAGACAAATCGCCTTTTAAACTATGAGAAAATTCGGCGATCGCTTTTTGCGAAATAAAGCCTAAGGTTGCTTTAAAATAAAAAGCAATAATAGTAAATATGCCGAAGTAAAGAATAAATTGCTGAGTTGAATCAAAAGCAAATTTTAGATATACAGCATTTAACCAACTAGTATTTTGAATAAAGCTTGAGTCTGTTACCATGGCAGCAAAAGGACCCATTAAGCCAACCCCTACCATCTCAAATACAGAGCTAACAACAAATAAACAGCTAATTGCTAAAAAAGCCTTGTGTTTGCCTTGGGTTACGTAGAAAAACTTAGATAAAAATTTATTCATAACTAGCAAAAAACTATTAAATGTCTATCATTAACAACCATTTATGGCTATTTATATTTCTCAGTGGAATGAGCTTTATATAAACAGATAATATAAAATAAGAAGTTTTATGAATGCATATTTTCAGTTATAACCTTTGCATTTTTGTTTGGCAAATATTCAGTTGCACAACCACTAAATTAAAAATATTTGTATAAATGTTAAAAATAAAAACCCCTGCTATAAAAGCAGAGGTAATTAAGATCAATTAAATTCAAACTAACTATTTACTTTAGACAAATAGTGGTTGGAAGGCATCATTAAGAATAGAAACTTCGCCTCCACTACTAACAGTAATATCCAGTAAATTATCTTCTGTATATTCTGTAGAGCCAATTATCGGATCAGTGAGGGCAAAAGCAGGGAAATTACCGACAATTCGCTTCTCTGTAACCGATGTAATCGTAGCAGTTTTACCACCAATAGCGACAGTTGTATCTGCTAACATTCCAGAGAAGTTAGTACCACCGATAGTAAATTGACCACCTCCAGTGGCGGGGGCACGCCAATTAGAAATATCGTAAGCAACCATAGCAGTTATCGAGTCATCAACTGGAGTCGCAACATAGACTGCACTGTCACTATGGTCGAAGCTGAGTAGTGCCCCACCAGGACCCGTAATTACATCCAAACCTTCTAAAAGATTTTTAGTTTCTGACACTCCTTGATCATTAATTACTTCAGTTTCTAATAAACTGATATTTGAAACATCTGTACCATCTTCAGACAGTTCAACGTTATAGAGGAAACCATTCCATCTTTGGGCGATTAAATTACCTTTTAATTGACCACCAAAGGTATTAGAGCGATATTCAATAATGCCATTGGTAGAAGAAGTAAAGTCAGCAATGGGAGCAGTATAGTCGGCAGTGCTAGGATCATCATAGTAATAGTAGATGTTTTGACGAGGATCGTCTTCCCCACGACTACGGTTGGGCTGACCATAATAATTGCCTTCTTCAATTATATTTAGCTCATCAAATATAGTTCTTCCTGCATCGAAAGGTACCTGGGTATCAGCACCAGTAGATTGTGCTCCAAATCCTCCGTTAGCACTATTTTCCGTAGCATAAATAGTTCCGTTAGTAGACAGAACTAAATCATAGGGGTTACGCAACCCACTAGCATAGACTGAGACATCAACACCAGGAACTACATCAACAATTCCCCCAAAACCTTGGCTTTCCTCTGGATTTGCAGGAGAGCCATCGGGCTTAGTTAAATTTATGCCTTCAGGAACAACAAAATCAGCAGGTAATTGATATTGAATATTACCATTGAAATCTGGCTTGGTTATTTCTGCTTTAAGAATAGCTGCGGTGAAAGGTGATTCGTCAATTCCACCAATGGCATCGTCCGTTATCCCCGCATTAGTATTACTACCGACAGTAATTAATAAATCTCCATTGGCATCAAATTCTAAACCGTTGACACCATGGTCATGGTTAGAAATACCAATATTATCTACGAGGGGAGTTAAAGCAGTAAAATCAGGCCCTTCTAAGGTTGATACCTGGCCACTATAGGGGGAAAAATCAGTCAGTTCATTAAAACCACCTTCTTGAGTATAGGACTCTCCATTGGCGTAAAATTGATTGTGAGAAACGTAAATTTTAGGTTGCCCACCAGTATTTTCAAAAGGATTGAAAGCAATCCCCGTAATGTTGACATTTCTTTCGGCTGAATCAGCGATGGTATTAATGGTTTGGCTTTCGAGGACATTATAATTATCGTCAAAAGTATATACTCTTATTTGTCCGTTGGTTAACCCGACATAAAGCCTACCATCAGGACCCCAAGTACCAGTAGAAGGACCATCATTATTGCCAATTGAGCCATTGTAATTGTCAATCTCTTGTCGAGGAGTGAAATTGACTTCAACTGAATCATTATCAACAATATTAGCGGTGACACTTGGTACAGTTAAAGTACTGTATTCAGTAGCCGTAGTAGTAATAGTGTGTTCAATAGTTGAGGCATGGAAACTTTCTCCCTCAGCATCGTCAACAGCAGTAATTGTAACGGTACGAGGAACATTCCAATTTTCAGGAGTAAACACTAAACTAGTCTGATCAACAGTAGTTTGGCCGTCTAATTGGAAATTGATCGTGACATTAGCAGTGGGTTGAGTGTTGAGCAATACTTGGTAAGTATCAGTATTGCCACCTTCTGCCACTGAAGTATTCTGATTGCTTTCTTCAATTAAAACCTGTGGGTCATCAATTGGTGTAATGGCAATTCCTGCAAGGCTCGCTTGATCTACCACCGAGGTAAAGTCAAGATTGAGGGTACCGTCTTGCACAATGGCTAGATTAGAAATTTTGACAATATTGGCATCGTTTTCGCCATCGAGAAAAGCATTATTAGTTAGTTTATAGATATCTAAATCGTTAAGCGCCAAATCTCCTTCCAAGGCAACGTCAAAGACTCTTGAACCAAAATCAGTGAAGTTTAATTCGGAAAGATAAAGACTAACGTTGTAATTCCCATTAGCAACAGGGACAGCATAGGAGAAATCAGTTCCCGAACGTTGAGATTGATAAATAAAATCGTCTTTGGTATTATCAATCGGATTATAACTGGGTATAATCGCCTGACCGCCAATAAAGTTAGCATCTGTCTGCCAGAGTTTACCGAAGGAGTCAACTGCATCTGAATCTGCACCAGCATTAATCCGAATCACCCCATCAGATACAGGATTTAGAACTCCAATAGCTAATGTGCCAATAGTTTTAGCTGCTACTGTATTACCGCTGGTATCACTAACCGCTCCTGCATTGATAGCTACGGTATAATTCCCTATATCTGCTGCATTCCAAGTTCCACCAGGGGCAGCAATGGAATAGACTGCCGTGCGAGGAGTACCATTCCCCGTAGCGTCTATCCCAGTTAGGGTAGCAGGGATAACAGTTCCATTGGGTGCAGTGACCGTAACATCGCTAGCATCAATAGTTGCGGTATCAATACCAAGATTATCGCTGTAAGTAACGGAGAAGTTAGCCGTATTCGTGCTGTTAGTTAGTTGATTTAAAACTAAAACGTCTGAATCATCAGGAGTATTGTCTAGTCTAACTATGGGTACTATGGGATCAGCCACAGGTTCGGCTGGGACTAGCTCAATGTAGTTAAGATTAAAATCAGCCGATTTGAAATCTAAACGCAATATTTGCGCACCAGCACTTAAGTCAACGTTATTAATGACGACATCAGTATAAGTTTGAAATCCTCCAGTATTACCAAAGCTAGCAGTATAAGTTTGTCCACCGATAATAGCGTCAATGTTTTTAGTGATATCTGTGGGGGTAGCGACTCGCAGAACAAGATTATAATTACCTGCTTCAGTAATATTGACATCATAAGTTAGATATTCACCTGGCTGAATAAAGGCAACATTGAAACCACCACCCTCATCTCCCGTTACTTCAATATCAACAGGTTCACTGGGACGATACTGACCACCAAAGTTTTCGGGTTCAGTGTCAGAGAATTCAACATTGTCTATTCCTGCTTTGTAATCTTCGGCTTCAATGCGAATTGCGCCTGTCTCTGATGGAGGCAACACATCAGGTTTAGCGACCAATTCCAGATAGTTAAGATTGAAGCTGTTGGACTTCATATTTAAACGTATTTCTTGACCACCTGCACTGAGGTTTACGTTCGGAATAGTAACGTCTTGATAAGTTTGCCATCCTCCAGTATTACTAAAGTTAGCCGTGTAAGTTTGACCACCAATTACAACATCAACTGACTTGGCATCATCACTAGCCGTCGCTACTCGTAAAACCAGATCATAATTTCCTGGTGTAGCGATATTCACGTCATAAGTTAAGAACTCTCCAGCTTCAATCCAAGCTAGATTAAATCCACCATCAACATCTCCAGTGGCTTCAATATCGACATCATCAGTATGAAGTGCACCACCAAAATTACCTCGACTAGTATCGAAATATTCAATTCCATTGTTACCAGTTTTGTAGTCCTCGGCTTCAATACGAATGGTATTTCCCGTGGTGACTTGCCCACCAGTAACATCAATTGTAAAGCTTCCGAGACTGGCAGCAGCGATCGCATTATTACTAGTATCACTTACCGCTCCTGCATTCAGAGTAACTGTATAATTGCCCTTATCGGTATTATCCCAACTTCCTCCTGGTGCAGCCACTGAGTAAGTTGCCGTGCGGGGAGTGCCATTCCCAGTAGCATTTACTCCAACTAGAGCAACAGGTAATACGCTACCATCAGGTGCGGTGACGGTGACATCATTAGCATCAATAGTTGTAGATTGGATAGCAATATTATCAGTAAAAGTAACATTGAAAATTGCCGCTGCCGCAGTGCTAGATTGTTGGGTTAAAGAAGTTGTATCTAACTGTGCCAGAGGTGCTGTTGCATCTACAACAGGTGCTTTTGCTTCTAACTGAATATAATTGAGGTTAAACTCATCAGACTGCATATCTAAACGTAATTCTTGTATTCCTGCATTCAAATTAATGTTAGGAAGAACTACATCTTGATAAACCTGATAATCTCCAGTGCTACCAAAGCTCGCAGTATAATTTTGCCCGCCAATTGTAACCCCAATATTTTGAACTTCTGTTGCAGGAGTAGCTACTCGCAGAATCAACTCATAGTTTCCAGCCTCGGCAATGTTGACATCATAAGTTAAATGTTCTCCTGATTCTACAAAACCAACATTAAAGCCACCCCCTGTATCTCCTGTCGGTTCAATATCTACCGCTTCATTAGGACGATAGGCTCCTCCATCATTAGTCGGACTGAAATCAAAAAATTCAACATCAAGAGTTCCTGCTTTATAGTCTTCGGCTTCAATCCGAATTACCCCTGTTGCAGAAGGATTGTGGGGAACATTGACCATAAAACTTCCTAATGTACCCGTAGCCACATTATTTCCATTAGTGTCGCTGACGTTTCCTGCATTGATCTCTACAGTATAAGCTCCTCGACCGTTCCCCCAATTGCCTCCTGGTGCTGCCACGGAGTAGGTAGCAGTCATTACTGTTTGATCGCCATTTACATCTTCGACACCAACAAAAGTAACGGGTAAGACTGTAATACCATCAGGTGCAGTGACAGTAACATCATTCACATCAATTGTATCTGCCTGCACTGCTACATCATCGGTATAAGTGACGTTGAAAGCGTAAGGTTGAGTAAAGTCGGTTAATGGGGCAGCAACAAGAGTAGCCGTTGGGATATCTCCTGGAATAGATACATTTGCGGAGTCTAACTCTAAGACCAAAGGAGAAGATACATTACTAGTGATGCCATTGCCATCTTGATACTTGGCAGTAATATAGTTTAATCCTCCTAATTCTCCCCCAGGGGCCGTGGTGCGAGTTAGAGTAACAGGAACATCGACAGTGCCATTAGCACCAATGGTGGCAGTTATTTCGTTTACAGCGATTGCAACATTGGCTTCAAAAGGATCGGGATCGAAACCGACTCCATCCTCTGTTAAATAAGCTCCTTCGACGATTAGGAGGGATACCTCTGAGCCTGGAGTACCAGTAACTTGAATAGTTTGATTGGCATCGGCAACAGTTACTTTGTCAGCTAAACCAACTACCTCAATAGTCGGGGCAGCAATAGTGTCTGAAGTTAAAAGAACCTGGGATACTGTAGGGTTAGGAGTACCATCGCCGTTAGGAATACTGTAAAACTGACCTGTAATAATTTCGCTGTCGGCAAATTCGACTGTGGCGGTAGCCCCAACTAGCTCTAACCCAGATATACTGCCGAAATGTTTTGAGTTGTCTTGTTCTGCGCCTTTGGTACTAGTAGGGTCTGTATCAAGGGAAAATTCTAAGGTTTTAGTTGGCTGAAAATCACTAAAGTTAATTTTAAGACTCTCAAAACCCCCAGCCGCCAGAGGCTTTAAAAATTCATGGGATGTAACACCACTAGTTCCAGGACTGCTAGTGGGATCGACATCAATTTCAAACCCTTTAGTGACAGAGTCTCCTGCTGGGTTATTAGGATCGGGATCATATACAATATCAGGAAAAATAGCCGTACTCAAATCCAGAGTAATGCTGGTAATACTCTGAGTGGTAGAGTTATTGGTTATTTGAAAAGAGTTAGGAGCAAATGTACTGCTTTCGTAAATATCTCCATCAGGATTGATAACAAATAATACTTCTTTCATGATTTTTAGAATAAATTTTAATTACTTAGAAATAATTGATATTTAGAGTTAAAGCAGGCATCTAATGAATAAACTTTAAAGTCTGCTTTAAGTTTAATGATTGCAACTAATTTGATTAATCAAAACCTCTTGAAATCATAGCTAAATCTATTGAATTTTTAGTTAAATCTACATCATGTTGATGAAGTGGATCAGCCAAAAATAGTCCTTTTCTTCTAAGATATTGCTCTATGAGAATATCTTCTACCTGCTCTTTAGAAGCATTTTTATGTTCAACAATGATTTTTCCTAGTCTATTATCAGCATTAGTTTGCATTGATAGAAGTTCCTGTAAATTGTTTTCTTTCAAGATTTTTTTCTCAATTAATAATTGACCAAATTTAACATTTTGGTTTTTGAGATAGAACTTTAGTTGGGATAAAGACAATGAATTATTACGTACTAGAATTTCACCTAGTTTTAAATTTGGATTAAGTTGCTGTAGTAATAAAGCCTGATCTAGTTCTTCTGCACTCAAAAGATTTTGTCGCATTAGGATATCTCCGATTTTTGCGGGGGAAAAATCTAGATTTTCTACATCCATAGTCATATCCGTTCCCGAAAATAGACTTTTGGCCACCCCAGGATTCATTAACTGTCTAGCAGCCAAATACATAAAAGGTGGAATTGTAGAACTATAACGATGCCAAAGACGACCTGGCTCTTGGATTAGGCGATATAACCATTCCATTCCAGCATGTTGAATTATATGGGGTGCACGAGGAGTAAGCCCTGCATACATAGCAAAAACTGCACCAACACCAATCATTACGCCTTTAATTGAGCCTTGGTATTGCGACATCCAAACTTCCTGCTTGGGACATCCTAAACAGACAAAAATAATTCCTGCGCCGCTATTATTAACTTCTTCTATCAAATTTTCATCTTTAGAAGCGCGAATTTCATCGACAGACATGAAGGGGATTGAATTCATCCCTGCAACTTTCAAAATAGGATAATCTTGACTGATCCTCTGCTTCATCTTGTCGAGAATTTCTGGAGTGGAGCCAAGAAAGTAAACAGAGATACCAGCTTTTTCTGCCAAATCGCAGAGATTCTCAAACACATCCATTCCTGCTACTTGGTTTTGATGCATAATTCCCAAGCGACGCAACATCATTACTAAGGGTTTCCCATCTGGAGTAACTAAGTCTGCCTGATGTAAAACTTTTCTATACCAAGGATTGCGTTGAGCCTCAATCAACATGTGTACATTCGCTAAGCAAACAGCTTTGCTAGCTCTAGTTTTTGCCCAGCGCAAAATTAACATCATTTGCTCGTCAAAAGGCACACACGTTAGAGGAATATTTATTACTTCTTTCTTTGGTATCATAATCCTTTGTTTTATCTTTTTTCTTTAAGATTAAAAGCCTTGTTTTCTCTGGCTTGTAAATATTGTTCTAAATCGTTCTAAATTGTTCTAAATTGTTCTAATAATTTGTTCTAATAATTTGTTTTAGTAAAAACATTAAAAAATACTAAATTAAGCATGCATTCTTACAGGTTTACTTGGATATTTTGAATGTTTGAAGATTATTAGCTTTTAAAATTAGCATTTTGCATAATTACTTTGCATAATATATACATGCTATTCATTCAATTTGCATACGTCAACTTACATAGAATAACTAAACACAATTATTATAATAGGGTCATTTTTTATAAAGATAAGGCAAAATTAAGGTCAATATAGATGTTTTGGAGCGAGATCACTTTTTATTGTAAAAGTAATATCTATAATAGTTGAGTACAAACAGAAGCCATATATTGGAATTAAATTTAAACTTAAGTATAAATATCTATATTGTTGATTGATTCAAATGAATTCTATAGCAAGGCTAATATTTTTATTGAGAAATGATTAGTTTTACAACCTTGTATCTACACCTTTTTGGAAAGTCATGAATAACAATTAATATCAAACTTCTCGCAAATTAGTTATCAGTAATTTCACATATAGCGAATTTATTTATTAGAAGGGTAATAGTACCAAATTTTAAAAGTTATGAATCAGAATTTTGAGCATCAAAAAACACTCTATGCACAGGAATCTTCAACAGCAGGGAATACTGAAGGAGGTTTGAATCTTGGTCATGTGCAAAGCACTGTAATGAGAAACATACCCTTAATTGGTGGTATTACCATCGCTATGACTGGTTTGGCTTTTTTCAAAACTCTTCTATTGCCACCAGTTTATGTTGCCAGCTTTGAACTTTTACCAGAATTAGTCAATGTTGAAACTAAAGTAACTGCCACTGGTGACAATGCTGGAATAACTCGTGGAGAGATTACCGCAGTTGAGCTAGATGATATTCAACTGAAAATACTTAAAAGTCCGACTACAATTTCTAAGGCAATTAAAATACTGCAATCTCAGTATCCTGAACTTAATTACGAGACTTTAACTGAGGACTTAAAAGTTGAATTTATTCGAGACAGCCAAAATAAGAAAAATGTCTTGTCTGTTAGCTATGAAAATCCTGATAAGCAAAAAGTGTCCGACGTAATTAACGTTCTGACAGAAACTTATTTGGACTATAGTGCTGATAAGCGTTCCGAAGGAGTACAGCGAGGAATAACTGTTCTTGATCAACAGATACCCAAAGTTGCACAGCAAGTTGATCAGTTAGAAGATCAAATGCAGGCTTTGAGAGATAAATATAACTTTATTGATGGAGTATCTCTTAATCCGATCTCTGATCGTAGCAACTTAAACACTCAAGAACAAGATAAGGTGGCAAGTGAACTACAACAAATGCGCTTAAAGCTGAGAACCTTGGATCGGGAACTGCGATCGCAACCAACCACTTCACCAACGGCGATCGAGCTGGCTACTCCTCGATATCAGGGCTTACTCAATCAGTTACGAGAAATAGATATCCAGATCAGTACTAAGTCTGCTATTTTCTCTAACAGAACAGCGGAGATACAAGTTTTAGAGGAAGAGAGAAGTCGAATTGTAGGTCTTGTTAAACAAGCAGCTACAGGTATTCGTCAAAAGCTAGTTAATGAGATTACAACCCTAGAGAATCGTCAAAACTTAGCACAAAGAGAATCAGCTAAATTGCGATCGCAGTTGAAAACTACGTCAACTGTGGCAAATAATTATAATAAACTTCAAGAACAGCTAGAAGCAGCCAAAAGCCAGCTAACTGAATTCACCCTAAGAAGAGATGCTCTGTCCATTGATGCTGCTAGACAGGGGGCACCATGGCAACTTCTAGCTCCTGCGGGAGAACCATATAATAGTGATCTTAGTGCTAGCAATCGTTTGCTCCTCGGCTCTAGTTTTGGATTATTGTTGGGAGTGGGCATCGCCTTGATGATAGATAAAACACAAAAGATTGTCTACACTTCCGCCAAAGTTGAAGAAATTACTCACCTACCCGTTTTAGGTAATATTCCCCATACTCCTAAAAGAAAGCAGTTATCTTTGCTTGGTCAAGCTAAAGGTGTTGACGACTTAAAGCAACTGCCAGCCTCAGATATATATCGAGAGCCAGAGGAACAGGGAGTTCTTTCTTTCCCAGGGTTATTTCCCTCCTCTGTAGAAGCCTTTCGCTCTTTTGCTGCTAATTTAGGTTTGTTGAATTTTAGTACCGACTCAGAGTTTTTGGAGTTTGATACTAATATTAGATCTTTAGCAATTACCTCCGCTGTTTCTGGAGAAGGTAAATCTACCGTAGCCCTTAATTTAGCTCGGGCTTCGGCATCAATGGGTCGAAAAGTCTTGTTAGTTGATGCGGATGTGCGAAGTAAGGTACGTTTGACGGAAAGCTTGGGTTTGGAATCTGAGGTTGGTCTGAAAAATATTCTGAATCAAAATAGTCCTAGTTTGGCGCTCCAGCATATCAGGAAATCACCTTTAGAGGATAACCTTTATGTCTTGAGTTCTGGCTTTGATGAGTGTCGTGATAGCAGTCGTATGTTGGCATCAGGGCAAATGCACCTGCTAATGGAAGAACTTAAAGCAAATTTTGACTTAGTAATCTATGATTTATGTGCTGTTGTTGGCTATGCAGACGTTAACCTGATGGCGGGTAAGACAGATGGTGTAGTTATGGTTACGGGGTTGGGCAAGATAGATAAAACCTTGTTGGCAAAAGCAGTTGATCAACTGAGAATGTCTAATGTTCCTGTTTTAGGCATAGCGGTGAACAACGTAGCGAAAAATAGCTAATGTAGCTCAAAGGCGATCAAGACTGCGAAGACTTTGCGATCGCATAATTAATTTTGCTGCTCCATATAAATCAAGATAATTAGAGCAATATGGCATTCTTCGGGATGCCATTGGTATTTTAACCTCAGTTCGGGTTAAGACAATTAACGAGCCTTGGGTAGCTGTAAGCTCTAAGCTCTAAGCTTTTGATTAGTTCTTTGGTGAGTCCGATCAAAAAATTAAACGAAAAAATAGTGTTTTTAAAGCTATTAGAACATAAGGGGTTGAACTCCCATCCGAACTCAGGTTCGTTACTTACGAGCTATTAATTTTTTTTGTCCGAAGGGATCAACGTACTGCTATAAAACCCTTTCCTCTGTCTTCACAGATTAATTAGTGCGTATTAATTAGTGCGTAGCATCAGTTAAATTACTCCAAAATAAATGGCTAAAGGAAGAATTAAAAATCCGATCGCCATTAAAACAGCTAAAATAAGAGCGATCGCATAAACTGCGGGACTTATTTTGGAATTGAGTACCCCAATTGACTGCCACGCACTCCAAAAGCCATGGCGCAAATGAACTGCCAACATGATCATCACTGCGCTGTAACCAAAAGCATAGACGGGGTTCTGGAATTTCTCGATCACCAGGCTGGCTAAATCTCGCATTTCTACCCCATCAATTACCGTGGAGTAGTAGACACCGAATTTGAAAGTGGATAGGTGCAATACCAAAAATAC
>CALLPS010000170.1 GCA_938015355.1 uncultured Pleurocapsa sp. | reverse complement strand
TGGAAAGCTGGTTCTAGCTTGAAATATGACTTTTAGCAGAACTAACAGCAAATATTTCTCAATGACTTCTAAATAAGAGCTTTTCTAGTCTCAACATTTATTTTGGATGGCTTTTCTTACATTCTATTTAACTCAATATTGAAACTATTTATACAACGAGGAATTTTAAGTTATGCACATTTTTATTGCCGCGTTACATCGACCAGTTAAACCTACTGGTGTTTGCCGACATGCAGCTAATTTAGCCCGTTGTTTAGCAGAAAAACCAGAAGTAACTAAGATAAGCATCGTTATCGGCTCTTGGCAACAATATTATTTTGAAACAGCTTTCGCTCTTGACTCCGACAAAATTAAATTAGTTGTTGTCAACATTAAAAATAGTTCTATCGTTAGAAATTTGTGGTTTTTGTGGGATTTACCTCAATTAGCAAATAAGTTAAATCCTGATGTAGTTCACCTTTCTTTTCCTTTTCCTTTTTTGAGAAAAAGATTCAATGCCCCTGTAGTCACCACAATTCACGATCTTTATCCCTATGAATGCCCTGAAAACTTTGGATTTCCTCAAGCTTGGTTTAATCGCTTATTTTTAAAACAATCTATAAGTAACAGCGATGGCTTACCCTGTGTATCTCAAGTTACTTTAGACAAGCTTAAGTTTTATTTTCCTAAGCTCAAGCCTCAGCAAAAAGTTGAGGTTGTTTATAATTATGTTGATTTTGAAAAGATAGAACCTCAAGCACCTCGACAGATAGCAGAAAATAGCCGCTTTATTTTATCTGTGGCTCAACATCGGCAAAACAAAAATTTAGATATATTAATCAAATCTTATGCTCAATTACTAGAAACTAATCGGATTGAACAAGACTGTCAACTATTTATTGTGGGAACTTCTGGCCCTGAGACAGAGAATATCAAAGGTTTGATCGACAAGTATAATTTAGCAGCTAAAATAAGTTTACTATCAGCACTTAAAGATCAAGAACTTTGTTGGTTATATAAAAATTGTCAGGTCTTTGTTATTGCTTCCTCTACTGAAGGTTTTTGTTTACCTCTCGCCGAAGCCTTACATTTTAGTAGTCGTGTTGTCTGCTCTGATATTCCCATTTTTCGAGAAATTGCTACTTCCAAATGTGCTTATTTTTCCCTTGAAGGCAATGCAGTGAGTAATTTTACTCAAGCTTTAGTTGAAGTTATAAAAAACCCCAAATCATTTAGCGAGAATGATAAGAAACGTTTTAACAAGTCAAATATAGCCCAGCAATATTTAAATATATATTATCAAGTGATAGCTCCGAAGAAGTAATGATCTAAAGCGAGCAATGGAAACTGCGATCGCAAATTATCTGAGTTATCATTTATCTTTCCATTGACTATAAGGATGTTTTACTAGATAAGAATTAAAATATTTTTTGTCTTCTACTTCTCTCTCAATCCAAGAGGGAATAGCTATTTCTTGGTCTTCATTTTGTAGCTCGACTTCTGCAATAATTAATCCTTCATTTTCTCCCAAAAATTCATCGACTTCCCAAATTAAATTATCAATTGGAATTTTGTATCTAAACTTTTCAATCAGTGGTTTGAGGCACAAACTGTCTAACATTTCCTGAGCATCTTGAACAGGTATCGGATATTCAAATTCAGCGCGAGTGTGACCTACTGTGGGACTCTTAATCGTTATGTAACCCTGATTGCCAATAATTCGTAATCTCACCGTAGTTTTATTGGTGGTGGGAATATAACCCTGACAATATTTTTCCCCGAAATTGGGAAATTGATTTTGTAGATTTTGCTTGTGCGATTTCCATTCAGCTTTTTTGACCAAATATTTGCGTTCTATTTCACTGTTCATCCCTTAGACAGTTCCTCATCAGTAATTAGTAGAGCCATTGGGCAGCGTAACCCGATATCTTATCAATAATTAACTTACCAAATTTACGTTGCACCTGATTTTTATTAAGATTTTTATTGAGACTTTTAACCTTGAGGTTATTAGTAGGTCATCTCTTAAATTAGCAGCGCCAACGCCTGAAGCAGTTTTTGATTTTGTTGATCAGTGCCAATAGTAATTCGTAATTTATCGTCTAATCCTGGGGAGTTGAAATAACGAACTAGAATATTTTGTTCTTTTAATGACTGGTAGATATCGGCGGCTTGATTGTCTGGGGGGGTAGCTAACAAAAAATTTCCTTGAGAATCTCGGATTTTAAAGCCAATTTCCCTTAAATCTAATGCTAGTTTACCGCGCGATCGCTTTACTTTGTCAATGCAGATATTTTTGTGTTTTTGATCTCTCATGGCTGCCGCGCCAACTAAAATCGCGATGGCATCGACGTTATAACTATCTTTGACTTTAAATAAGGTTGATAGTAAATTCGGGTTGGCAATTCCAAAACCGAGACGTAATCCTGCTAGGGAATAACCTTTGGAAAGGGTGCGTAAGATAATTACGTTATCAAATTCTTTTACTAAAGATAAAGCGGAGTAATCAGCAAAATCGACATAAGCTTCATCAATAGCTAATATTCCTGAAACGCTCTTTGCTAGCTGACGTAAATCATCCAGAGGAACAATATGACCAGAAGGACTATTGGGGGTGGCAATTAAAGTTACGGCACCGTTAGCGGCAACTAATTCGGCAATCGGTAGTTGATAATCTTCAGGATAGTTAACTTCTCTAACCTCTGCCCCTTGCAATGAAGCCAGAGTCCGATAAAGTACATAGGAAGGCATGGGATAAACTACCTGACGTTCTTTTCCCTCTGCACAAGCACGAATTAAAATATTCAACATATCGTCACTACCATTAGTGACTATAATCCAGTCTTCAGGTACTCTTAGAGCTTCGCTGACTGCATTACAGAAATCTCTAGAATAAGGATCGGGATAACGTCTCAACCATTCACTATCCAAATTGCGTAATACTTCTAGTGCTTGAGGCGACGGCGGATAGGGATTTTCATTAGTATTCAGCTTAATGATTGGGGTTCCTGGTTTTGGTTGTTCTCCAGGAGTGTAACCTGACATTGATGCGATCGCAGGACGAAAATAGTTCATAATAATCTTTTGATGGATGGTTATCGATTACGATGCATAATTCACCGCAAATATCTCAACTAAGAGGAGATTGGTTTGATCTATGGTCAAAGTTACAGATTGATACCAACCTAGGGGAAATCGTCTTTGCTAATTTAATAAATACTTACTCTAACACTGCTAGACACTATCATAATCTTGATCATATTCAGCATATTTTGAACTTACTCCAGGAAGTCAAAGAGTTAATTAATTGTTTGACTGTGCTACAGCTTTGTGCATGGTTTCATGATTATATCTATGATCCTCAAACTGAAGATAATGAAATTAACAGTGCCACCCATGCCATAAAAATACTCAGTAAATGCAGTATTGATTTTGAGACTATTCAATTAGTAAAGCAAATTATTATTAGTACCAGAAAACATCAACCATTACTCAATAATATTGATAATTTAATTTTTTTAGATATCGATTTAGCAATTTTAGGCACAGCACCAGATAAATATCTAAAATACTCCCAGGCAATTAGAAAAGAGTATTGTCACCTAAGTAATTATGAATATTGTCAAGGTAGAATCAAAGTTTTAACTCAATTTTTAAATCGAGAAAAAATCTACTATGTCGATTATTTTTATCACCAATTAGAATCAATAGCTAGAGATAATTTAGCAACAGAAATTGCCACTCTTAACTCTTAAATACTTTCGTTATTCTCAATTAAAATCTATATGATGAAAAAATTATTTATCGATCACCTCATAGAACAAATCCATACTAAAAAAACTCCTTGTATTGTCGGACTAGATCCTGCTTTAGAAAGAATGCCCCAAAGTTGGTTACAAAGCCAGGGAATTAATCAACAAAGTACCTTAGCAGAAGGGGCTGAGGCAATATATCAGTATAACCTGATGGTGTTAGATGCGATCGCCGATCTTGTTCCCGCAGTCAAGCCACAAAGTGCCTATTATGAGTTATTTGGCTCGGCGGGAATTATCGCCTTAGAGAAAACGATTAAGGCAGCACGAGATCGGGGTTTATTAGTTGTCCTAGATGTAAAACGAGGAGATATTGCTTCTACGGCTATAGCCTATGCCACAAGCTATCTTGCTAGTAAACCGAAACGCCCTCTGGAAGCGGATGCCATTACCATTGTTCCTTATCTAGGAAAAGACTGTCTTGAACCTTTCTTTGAAGAGGCAATTGAATGGGGTAAAGGTGTCTTTGTTTGTGTTAAAACCTCGAATCCTGGGGCATCTATCATTCAAGAACAAAAAATCAATGACAGATACCTCTATGAAATAATTGCCGATTTAATTAAACCTGCCTCAGATAAGAGTATTGGAGAATTTGGCTACAGTGGCATTGGCGCAGTAGTCGGGGCAACCTATCCCGATGCAGCCATACTGTTACGGAAACAACTACCGACTAGTTTATTTCTTGTCCCAGGTGTTGGGGCACAAGGTGGCGGAAATGAGGGCATTAAAGCCTGTTTTAATCCTGACGGTTTAGGAGCAGTAGTCAGTAGCTCCAGGGCGATTATGTATCCTCATCTTTATGGTCAAGAAGATTCTAATCCAGCTACTATTCGACAAGCTGCACTGAATTTGATTGCTCAGGTTAGGGAAATATTAAATTAGCAACTTTTCATTTTGTTGCCAACAGATTGTTAATTGGTTCAATTCCTGCCAAGTCTAATATTTCGGGAATTAAGTCTTCTCGCTTAATTGCCATTAAATGTACTCCATGACACATTGTTTGAGCTAGTTTGACTTGTTCGGCAGCTATTTTTACCCCTTCTTCGAGTGGTTTTTCCGCATTACCTAAACGTTCAATGATGGAATCGGGTATGTTGACCCCAGGGACGTACTTATTAATGAAATTGGCATTTTTAGCGGATTTTAAGAGAAAAATACCAGCCAAAATTGGTTTATCACTGACGCAGGCAATTTGGCTCATAAATTTATCTAACTTGTCAAAATCAGTAATCATTTGACTTTGAAAAAATTGTGCTCCCGCTTCAAGTTTTTTCTCAAATCTTTTCTGTAAACCAGACCAACTTTTCAATTGGGGATCGACCGCCGCACCAGGAAATAAGTCTAAGGCATCATCAGGCATTTTCTTATCATTAAAATCGACACCATTGTTGAGCTTGCTAATCAACTTAAGTAATCTAATAGATTCTAATTCAAATACGGCACGAGAAGTTTTATGATCTCCCGCTTTAACAGGATCTCCCGTAAGAGCCAAGACGTTACGAATACCTAAGGCATAAGCCCCCATTAAATCTGCCTGGAGTCCGATACAGTTGCGATCTCGACAGGCAAATTGGCATACTGGTTCAATACCATGGTGATGGAGAATTACTGAAGCTGCCACAGAAGACATTCTCAATACGGCACGACTACCATCAGTGACATTGACAGCATGCACCCTACCTTTTAACTTCGTTGCTACTTCCATCATGCGTGTCGGGTTTCCCCCTTTCGGTGGGGCAACTTCCGCTGTGATTAGAAACTCTTTATTTAAAACTGCTTGTTTAAGATTGTGGGACATAATTATTTATTAGATTTATTTTTAGATTTATTTAATTAGATATGTAAAAAAAATTGTCGATTTAGAGGGGTGGTAAAAATCCTAAAGCATCTTTGACCCGAGCTAATGTCTGATTAGCTACAGAGCTAGCTTGACTCGCCCCCTCTCGCAGCACAGAATCGAGATATTCCTGGTTATTCATTAATTCATGATATTTATCTTGAATTGGTTTAAGGGCTTCGACGGTAGCTTCCGTTAACAAGGGTTTGAATTGTCCCCATCCCATATCCTGACATTCTACGGCTACTCCTTCCTTGGTTTGATTACTCAAAATTTGATATAAAGTCAGTAAATTATGGCATTCTGGACGTTCTGGATCATCAAAAGTTAATCCTTTAACTGGATCTGTCTTACACTTCTTGATTTTTCTTTTAATCGTCTCGGGAGAATCTAATAATTCAATGCGACTCAAATCGGAAGGATCAGATTTAGACATTTTCTTGGTGCCATCACTCAGGCTCATTACCCTTGCGCCCTCTTTACGAATCATAGGTTCAGGTACTCTTAACACAGATTGCTTTTTTTTGCCAAATTTGTCGTTGATTCTACCTGCGATGTCTCTCGTTAATTCCAAATGCTGCTTTTGATCTTCTCCCACCGGTACTTTATCTGCGTCGTAAAGTAAGATATCTGCTGCCATGAGGACTGGATAGTCAAGCAAACCTACACTTACATTTTCACCCTGTTTTACCGCCTTTTCCTTAAACTGGATCATTCTTTCTAACCAGTTAAGAGGAGTTATACAATTTAGTAGCCAAGCAAGCTCACTATGGGCAGGGACATGAGACTGAACAAAAATAGTCGAACATGACAAATCGATGCCACTGGCTAAGTAGACGGCAGCCATTTTAAGGGTATTATCGGCTAATACTTTGGCATCATGGGGCACAGTGATAGCGTGAAGATCGGCAAAGAAGAAGAAATTATCGTAATCCTGCTGTATTTCTACCCAATTGCGAATTGCACCCAAATAATTGCCTAAATGTAAACTGCCAGTAGTTTGAATCCCTGATAATACTCGCTTTTTGCTCATGTTTAGATGTAAAACTTGCTTTAACCTAACTCCCAACTGCATACTTAAAAAAGCGGGAGTTTACCTTTGGTGATTAGTATTACATGATTTTGGGTGATTAACTGGTAAAAAAA
>CALLPS010000169.1 GCA_938015355.1 uncultured Pleurocapsa sp. | reverse complement strand
TGATAGATAACTCAATTTAATAGCAGTATATTATTAAGATTATCCCTGTGAAACGTAGAGAATTTTTGAATTGGGTGGGAATTGGTTTATTAGCAAGTTTTTTTCCTATAGCTCTTGCTGCTTGTTCGGAAAAACAGAGTCAGGAAACTGCTGAAACATCGATAGCTAAGGACATTCCATCAGATGTGCCTGACTCATCAGGCTATCTTACTATCGGTACAACACAAGAATTAACTGAGAATAGATACATAGTTAGTAATAAATCAAACATTATTGTATTTCGTAATAGTAGCAACAATTTATCTGCGGTTAGCCTGATTTGTACTCATCAGGGTTGTAGCGTGGACTGGAAAAAATCTTCTAATAGTCTTTACTGTGCTTGCCATGGTTCAGAGTTTGCGGTTGATGGCACAGTTTTACAAGGTCCTGCACTAGACTCCTTATCTTCTTTTGAGGTTAAAGAAGAGGCTGAATCCATACTAGTCAAGGTCGGTTAAATAGTTAAATATTTAGTTAAATATTCTACTCTTTCAATAAATTCTCAGGGCAATGAGGCAAAACTTTGTGTCACGAAAATTAAGTCAAATTCTTATTTTTGGATTACTATTCGGGTTGGCTATATTAGGAGCATGGGGATTTCAACAACTAAGACAGCCTGAATTAAATCAAGTATCTGATGATTGGTTTCGTCCTGAGGTTGCAGTTGCCGCCGAGCCAATTTCTCCCATACCGCTAAAAATTGAATTAGATCCAGCTAAGGTAGAGTTGGGCAATCAATTATTCCACGATCCTCAATTGTCCAGCGACAGCAGTGTTTCTTGTGCCACTTGTCATCTTCTCAATAAAGGAGGCACAGACCGCTTACCTAAGTCAGTTGGGATGCTAGGAAGTAATACAGGAGTTAATTCCCCGACAGTTTATAATAGTGGCTTTCATTTTCGTTTTAATTGGGATGGTAAAGCTGAAACTCTAGAAGAACAAGCAGATGGCCCGATTGCTGCTGCTAAAGAAATGGGTGGAGTCGGTTGGTCGGCAGTAGTGAAAAAGCTCAAAAGTGAAAAAGCTCAAACAATCTCCCCAATACGTTAGTACTTTTGAGTCTGCCTATGGGTCAGAAATCAACCCTGATAATATTAAAAATGCGATCGCAACTTTTCAACGTTCTTTGTATACTCCCAATGCACCGTTCGATCTGTATTTGAAGGGCAATAAAAATGCGATATCTCCCCAAGCTAAACAGGGATATGACTTATTTAAGTCTTATGGTTGCATCAGCTGTCATCAAGGAATGTTGGTGGGGGGCAACATGTTCCAGTCTCTAGGTATTTTCGGTGATTATTTTGCCGACCATGGCAGCATCACTAAATCTGATTATGGCAGGTACAACGTGACGGGTCAGGAAGAAGATCGTTATGTATTTAAAGTACCGAGTTTGAGAAATATTGTCTTAACTTCTCCTTATTTTCATGATGGCAATCCCCAGACTTTAGATCAGGCAATTAAGTTGATGGGAAAATATCAATTGGGAGTGGATATTCCTCAAAAGGATGTCGATTTGATTATGAGTTTTTTGAGAAGTTTAACAGGAGAGTATCAAGGTCAACCTCTTTCTTGATTTTTGTATTGATTGAGCAGATTTGTAAGAGATATAGATATTAAAAGTAAGCTGGGATTTTTAATAATATTTATTATGTAGGATGGTTAAAGTGAATAAGCAATCTAATTTTAAACGATCATCGAAATTAATTAATCAGGTCAATCCTTTTATTGCTTTTATTAGCACTTTAATTATTGTCTTAATCTCAGCTTTTTTAGTCTCTAAAAGCTTTAACTTTAATACCAGAGAATATCAGAGATATCAACAGAATCTAATTCAATTGCAGCAGTTGGATGCAGATTTTAATCAAGCAATTTTGAAGTCTCGCTATGAGTTATTTACTTCTTATGATCCTTTAGTTTATAACTTACAACAACAGCGATCGCTACGGCAAAAGTTAATTAAGATTCCTCCATTTGTTAATCCCATAACAAGGCAAGAACTAAATACTCTTTTAAAAGAAGTAGATACTTCTCTACAACAAAAAATAGATTTAAGCGATCCCTTTAAATCAAGAAATGCTCTGCTTAAAAATTCTCTACGATATTTACCGCTACTTACTAACCAGTTGGAGTCTAAGTTTGACAATCAAGCAAGCACCGAAAATCTGACTGCTACTCAAGTTACTACTTTGCGGAGTAATCTCAATAAGTTAACCCGCAATTTACTGATTTATAATATAGCAGTCGATCAGAAAATCCAGTCAGAAATAGAGTCTTTAAACAATAAATTAGCTCAGTTGGAAGTGGAATATGGATTGACTTCCAAAGATTTTCCCACTGATTTAGTAGCGTCTCATACTAATATTATTCTCAATACTAAACCACAAGTAGAGGAATTAACAGCTAGATTAATTACACCTTTAGCAGAAAAGACTCAAGCTTTAGCAAGTTTGACCAAAACAAGTTATCAACAAGCTAATTTAATAGGCAATATTTATCGTTTAGCTACTGTTCTTTGGTTCTTACTGATATTAGCTTTACTTAATTATCTGGTACTAAAAAAACTACGTACTTCTAATCCACAATTTTCTCAATATAAACACAAAGTTAAACGAATTGCTAACACTCTCAAGGAAAGTCTTGCTGCTAGAGATAATTTATTAGAAATTGATCATATATCCAATATAACTGATTTAGTATCTTGTCGAGATGCTTTAGGTGATTTAGCCTCAGGAGTTATTCAGGTTGGGGATCAAGTTAAACAAGAAAAAATTAGCAATCATCAAGTAGAATCTGCTTCTTTTCTCGCCTCTCAATTAACCCTATTCACCAAAAATGAGCAAAAGTTATTTAATTCTCAGATGTCGTTGCAACTGAAAGTTATTTTTGAAATGATTTTAGATAGCAAAGGTTGTAAGTTAATTGATATCGAAGAATCAATCACGGAAATTAAACTAATTTTTGTCTATAGATCTACTATGAAATTATCACAATTAATTTTAGAAATAAAAACTGAGTCCTATGATTATCTTAAACAAGAATTTTCAGAAATGACGAAAAACATGACTACTGTTAATGAATTATGGAGTGATACTTACTTCCTTATTAGTCGCGATGGCGATTTCTTGCATAACAATAATGGCGATCATACTTTAGTAGAACGGAGTTAAATATGGCGGTTCTCGTATTAATGAGATACACCTTGGTGGAGCCAGGGAATAGAGAATAGGGAATAGGGAATGGGGGTTTTCAGATTTTTGATTAAGTTTATATTTGTACCTCACTTATTTGAGAACCGCTATATACAGTCTTATAAGTGTTTTATACAGCATAAAATCATGTCTATATTAAATAAATTTACCCTTAAATCTCAACTGACAAGTTTACTCCTCGGAGTTAGTTTGAGTTCCTTCTTAGTCGCTGGAATTTTTAGTTATTTACAATTTAAGAAAGGGATTCAAAATCAAGTATCAGAAAGGCTGATTGGGATTAAGTCTGCTAAAAAAAGTGAAATTGAACTATACATGCAAGATTTACGCAGTCATGTCGAAATTTTGAGCGAGGATCGGATTGTTATCTCAGGAATGGTTGAGTTTAATTCAGCCTATGAAGCTTTGAAAGGAAAAATAATTCCTGCTGATTGGTCAGAATCTATTGCAGACTACTATCAGACTAAATTTCTCCCTCGGCTTTCCGATAATATTCAGGGAGAACAAATTCTAGCTAACTATAATCCCACTTCTCAGGTAAGCCAGTATCTACAATATCACTACATTGCCCAGAACTCCTATTCATTGGGAGAAAAGCATAAACTAGTAGATGCGAGAGATGGCAGTAAGTATTCCGAGTTTCATAGTAAATATCATCCCTTTTTTAGTAGTTTGCAGCAAAAATTCGGTTACTACGATTTATTTTTGGTTAGTTTCCAGAATGAAGAGATTGTTTACTCTGTGGCAAAAGAAACCGATTACGCCACCAGTCTCGAAAAAGACTCTTATCGTCGTAGTGGTTTAGCTCAAGCTGTTGCTGCCGTCAAAGAAAACCCAGGGAAGGGTTTTGTGCAAATAATTGACTTTAAACCTTATGCTCCTTCCTATGGCGCACCAGCCGCTTTTTTTGCCGCACCTATTTATAATGGACCTCATTTAATCGGTATTTTAGCAGTTCAATTGCCAGTTGATCGGGTTGATCTAATTCTATCTGGCAATAAAAATTGGGAAGAAGAAGGTTTAGGGAAAACAGGACAAGTCTATACCGTGGGTTCAGATCTATTAATGCGCTCTGATTCCCGTTTGCTGCTAGAAGATGCCGAGAAATATTTTCAGCAACTAACTCAGTCTAACTTGACCGAACAAAGTATTGATTTAATTAAAAAGTTAAAGACTTCTATTCTATTACAGTCGGTAAATACTAAAGCCGCACAATCAGCTCTTAATGGCTTATCTGGCACAGAAATCATCAATAATTATCGAGGAATTCCCGTGATCAGTGCCTATGCCCCACTGAACA
>CALLPS010000168.1 GCA_938015355.1 uncultured Pleurocapsa sp. | reverse complement strand
ACTGATTATCGTTCCATATCTTTAATTGACTTTGGTACATCGGCAGTCAAAATATCATGTCCATCTGGTGTCACTAGTAAATCATCTTCAATACGGATACCAATGCCTTTCCAATTATCGGGAATTTCAGGTTGTCCTTCTGCGGGTTTAATATGGGGTGAAATATAAATGCCTGGTTCAACAGTGACTATATGACCTGGAGTAAGATTTTGCCAAGTTGATTCATTGTGTTTATACACTCCAACATCATGAACATCCAAACCTAACCAATGTCCTGTGCGATGCATATAAAAAGGTTTGTACTTCTCTTCTTTAATAATTTCTTCTAAGTCCCCCTTAAGCAGTCCGAGATCCAATAAACCCTGGACAATGACACAGACAGCAATATCATGAAATTCATTGTAAGGCTTTTCTGGTTGTACTTCGGCGATCGCTTTTAGTTGAGCTTCTAAGACGATTTCATAAAGAGCTTTTTGTTCTGGGGTGAATTTCCCCCCGACGGGAAAAGTACGGGTAATATCGCCGTTATAGTAGCCATAGGAGCAACCTGCGTCGATCAATAGTAGTTCATTATCCTGCATCTGGCGATCGTTCTCGATGTAGTGCAAAATACAAGCATTAGCTCCCGATGCCACGATTGAAGGATAAGCAATGCCAATTCCCCCTTCTTTACGGAAAATATGCTCAATTTCCGCCTGTACTTGATATTCATAAACTCCTGGTCGAGCAAACTCACGGGCGCGATTGTGTGCCATAGCCGAGATCTTAGTCGCCTGACGCATCATCGCTATTTCGCCAGGGCTTTTAACTGAGCGCATAGGAAAAGTCAAAGGACGTGTGTCCTCAATCGCTAAGGGAGCTTTTCCCCGACGTTGATAGCCTCCCATCAATTTTTGCCAATGAGAGATAATGGTATTGTTAAACTTCTCATCATGACCCAGATGATAGAAAATGCGATCGGCATTAACTAAATACTGCGGCAGTTTTTCATCTAACTCATTAATGGGATACGCTTCATCTGCGCCATAAAATTCTTTAGCTGCTTCTATTCCGCAACGATAGCCTGTCCAGGTTTCTTTTTCAGGATCTTTAGGTTGAACAAATAAAATATACTGATGTTCTTCGTGATGGGGAGCAAACACCGCCACCGCCTCGGGTTCATTAAAACCAGTCAGATAATAAAAGCTACTTTCTTGGCGATAAGTATATTCAACATCGTTGTGCATTGTTGCCATGGGCGCACTACGAAAAATTGCTGTTCCTCCGCCAATCTTGGACATGACTTCTTGCTGGCGTTGGCGATACTCTTGCTGCTCAATCCCCATGCTGTTTTACTCTATTAGCGTTGTAAATCTTCTTATACAGTTTATTATGCGGTAAAAATGATTTCTGTGTCAGTGATATCTATAGCATTTCTCAGTAACTAATTTAAAATAAATTTCTCTGCTTCAAAATCCCAAAGTAGATGAGATTGCTGATTTGATTTCAACACTAATCTAGAACCTTGTTGAATTGCACCAACTACGGCACAGGAAATATGATTATCATCGAATTGCTGTTGAACTTTAGCTAAATTTTCAGGAGTCACCGACAGTAAAAATCCATAGCTAGGAAAGCTTAACAACCAAGTTTCTAAACTTACATTATTCGGACAAACAATACTATCTAGATTTAAAACTGCACCACATTTAGACGCTTCAATTAACATTAGAAGAGTTCCGATAATTCCTCCCATGCTAATGTCTTTCCCCGCATTACACAGATTATTCTCTGCTAAATAAGGCAAAATATTCAAGTTTTTTTGTAATTTATCTGGCTTTGCTTTTGTCGCAGCGTCCCAAAAGGGAAACTGGGGATGCATTTCTCCTGACTTATCTATTGCCACAACTAACAAATCTCCAGGTTGAGCTGTAAAACTGCTGATTAGTTGGTTTGCTCGTCCCAAAATAGCTACGCTCAAAGCATTATAAGCGCTATGAAAATTAGTATGTCCGCCAACGATTGGCACGTTAAAAGTTTGAGATGCAGCTTTCATTCCTGCCATCAATGGTTTGGCTTGGGCATCATTTTCTGTCCAAATTGTATCTACAATCGCGATCGCTTTTCCCCCCATAGCAGCAATATCACTCACGTTGACCATCACCGCACACCAGCCTGCAAACCAAGGATCTTCTTCTACTAAAATATGCCACATTCCTTCCGCAGCTAATAGTAAATAACCATCGCCATCGGGAATAGCAGCACAGTCATCACCAACCTGGATCGGACTATCTATCGATAAACCTAATATTTGCCTGGCAATTTGGATATCTTGCTTTTGTATAACGCCCAGAGATTGTTTTAGTTTTGCGGCTAATTGTTTGAGATTGATGTTTGGGAGATCGTTCATATAACAAAGAGACTGATAAGTTTTGCTGGAATTTTTAATTTATTGAGTTAACTAACAGCGATCGCAATTTTTAATTTAAGTTCTTCACTATAGTCTTCTTCATAAATTAATGACTCAATAATTTCTGCCAGTAATTCTTTGTCAATTTTTCCTTCTGCTAGCCAAACTGCAATATTTTCCATTTCCATAGCAAAATTCTGAACTGCATAATCATATCCATTTAGTTCTAGAAAATAACATCCTAGAGCGATACTCGAACGTTTGTTACCATCATTAAAAGCATGAAATTTATTGATTGCGAATACTAGATGAGTAAGTTTAACTATAAATTCTGGATAATACAGATCATTTTGAATATGTTGAAGCGCGCTTTCTAAACGTCCCAGATCGTTTGCTCCATGAAGACCGCCAGAATTATCGATTATC
Source organism: uncultured Pleurocapsa sp. (assembly GCA_938015355.1). Classification (GTDB taxonomy): domain Bacteria; phylum Cyanobacteriota; class Cyanobacteriia; order Cyanobacteriales; family Xenococcaceae; genus Waterburya. The sequence goes on along the minus strand of CALLPS010000168.1, from coordinate 1,746 downwards.
CAATCGTGTACTTCGACGGCGTGTTGGATATCGAAGTATAAAATTTTTTCGCCCATAACCTAACGATCTTTTAATCTTTTGAAAACAGCAAGAGTTTCTGGGTTAGATAACTGCTTTTCTAATGATCGGCTTGTCTCACCAAGAAACTTGTCAAAATCAGCTTCGGGAACAGATTGAATATAAGCTTCTAATTTTTGATGTAAAGCATCTCGAAAGCAAAGATCCCGACTAGCCATCTTAATTCGTGCATCTTCAATAATAGGCTTAAGAAATGGATTATTCTCTATTTTGGATATAATTTCGTCTAATTCTTGAGGTTTTAACTTTCTTCCTTGCTTCTCCGATGCCAATTTCATTTCTTCTGCCAAACCATTTTCGATACTGGCAATAGCTTTAAGAACTTCTGAATATAAAGTATCGCGTAGCCTATCATTACTGGCTAATTTCAAAATTTGTCTGTATTCTTTAGCATTTTCACGGAAAACTAATTGGTATATTTTATTTGTGTAAATACCAAACTTTGCCTTACCACCGCTCATTTCGAGATATTCACGTAAAGCGTTTGTAAATACTTCACGATAACTAAATTCACTGTAGGCAGCGGTAACATAGTTACTATCTCGCTGATTAATATACTTGGTATGACCTCCTGCTCTCTCTGCCATTACATCAATAACAATATCTAATATACGAGAGCGCATGAATTTAGCCTGTTCGCTATCGGTCAATAGCATTGCCATATTCAAGACTGCACGAAAAGTAAATACGCCTAATACGGGGGTTTTGGATATGTCTCCGTAATCAATTACGGAAACATCAGCTAATGCCTTGAATTGCTTGAGTTGTAGTCCTCTAAGCACTTGATAACCATTTATTTTAAGTTCGTCTCCATGACTAGCTAAATATTTTTCAATCGTACTATCACTAACGTCAAACAGTCTGACTAACTGCTGCTTAGTAAATACAAAATTATCCTCAAAAAAAATTCCTTCAAGATCGAGATGTTCTCTTAGCTTTTGCATAGCATAGCGATTGTTTAAAACATTTTGTCGATCTAGCTGAGAATTGGTGAGATTTTTAGCCATAGAAATTGTAATTTATTGACGTTGCATCCTTTATTAATAAAACAAATTAATTAAATTTGCCAAAATAATAGGTATTAATACCATAAATTATAATTTCTCAATAAAAGAGATTATCCTAAACCAACTTTTTTAAAGTTTCTAGCTTGCTGATAATTGCTGCAATTGCATTGGCAGACTGGGACGACTTTGATTTGTCGGGGGATAAAAATCTAAATCTGCTTCCATAAGATGATGGGGTCGGTCGCAAATATGAATTTCCTCAATTGAATTCCAATGTAATCTTTGAAAAAAGCGCACGTTCGGTAATTGAACTGTGGCTAAAAAGCGATCGCATCCCCAAGTATTAGCAGTAGTAACCGCTTTATTAATTAATCCTTTGCCAATTTTCCATCCCCGTCGATAATTTGGGTGTGTTCCAAGTCTGCCACCGTACCAAATTCCAGGTTCGGGTTCGTAGATCCTGACAACTCCGACAACCTTAGAATTGTGGTTAATTGCAACAATAGGATAAGCAATTGAGTCATGTTCGTCGCGATCGCTATTTTTAAAAATACCCTGTTCTCGGCAAAAGATTTTTTCTCTTAGTAAAAAGTAAGCGTCTATCTCGGCTGGGGATAATGCTAGTTTAAATTGATAGTCTTGTTTCATTAGGAATTAATAT
>CALLPS010000167.1 GCA_938015355.1 uncultured Pleurocapsa sp. | reverse complement strand
CAGTTAATTCAGGCGATCGCTAATCAGGATTTAGTCGTCCACTGTGCAGGGCCATTTCATCACCGTGACGGCAGGGTATTAGAAGCCTGTATTGACCAAGGCATCAATTATATCGATGTCAGCGACCATCGCTCTTTTTATCAACGGGTAATTAAACATCAAGAGCGAGCGATCGCCAATGGAGTAACGGCAATCCTTAATACGGGCATATTTCCTGGCATTTCTAACAGCATGGTGAAACAGGGGGTTGAGCAGTTTGAGCAACCAGAGAAGATTCATCTTAGTTACGTGGTAGCGGGTTCAGGTGGCGCAGGGTTAACGGTGATGCGGACTACGTTTTTGGGCTTAAAAAATAAGTTCTCGGCTTGGATTAATGGTCAGTGGCGAGATACTTTGCCCTATACAGAAAGAGAAGTGATTGAATTTCCTCAACCCTATGGTAAAACAGGAGTTTATTGGTTTGATGTCCCCGAAACCTATACCTTTGCCGATTCTTTTCCTGTGAATACAGTGATAACTAAGTTTGGCTCCATTCCCGATTGGTATAATCATCTTACTTGGATTACAGCTCATATTTTTCCTGAGGCGTGGGTAAGTAGCCCCAAGGGGATCGAATTCTTCTCTCAGGTAAGTTATGCCATGACTAAAGTTACTGACCGCTTTAGTGGTATTGGGGTCGCAATGCGAGCCGAAATTACAGGGATTACAGAGGGTCAAGATTATACCTATTGCAGTACTATGGTACATCAGGACACAGCGATCGCAGCAGGGGCTGGCACAGGGGCGATCGTACAATTGATCTTGGCAGGTAAAATCAAACAACCTGGTATCTATCCTGTAGAACAAGCTTTATCCACAGAATTATTTCTAGAAATGATGGGCGACCGTCAGATTGAAGTGCAGGTCAGGACTATTTCATCCTAAGTGAGAAAGAATCCCTGGTTTGAAGCAAAATTGCGATCGCTAATTCGAGTCCCTATAATACGTCTGATGTGAATTAAAAATAAAAAAAAGATGACAATTGAAATCTACGTCAGCACTGATATTGAAACCGATGGACCAATTCCTGGACCCCACTCCATGCTAAGTATTGGCTCCGCAGCTTATACCCCAGACAAAGAATTGATCGCCACCTTTTCTGCTAATCTCAAACCTTTGCCAGGGTCAAAAGGTCATCCCACAACTATGAAATGGTGGTCAGAAAACCCCGATGCTTGGTCAGCCTGCCAAACTAACCCCAAGCCAGCAGCAGAAATAATGCAATCATATCACTCTTGGATCATCGCCCTACCTGGTCAACCAGTTTTCGTGGGCTATCCCGCCGCTTTCGACTTTATGTTTGTTTATTGGTATTTACTCCGCTTTGTCGGAGATAGTCCTTTCAAACATTCATCCCTAGATATTAGATCCTATGCCATGGCATTCCTGAAAAGAAACTATTGGGATTCAGGGAAGCAAAATTTACCTCCTGAGTGGTTAGAAGAAATGCCCTTAACTCATGTTGCTCTGGACGATGCCATTCAACAGGGGCAGTTGTTTTGCAATTTGTTACAAAACAACTTACAACGAGAACAGTAGTTGACTCAAGATTTAAGCATTGAGATTGTCAATATAAGCCTTAATCTCAGGTCGTGCAGTCATCTTTTCATAGAAGAAATTGTTGACAATATTCATAATCTCTGAGCGAATTGCCTCTACCTGAGGGCCAAGAGGCGTATCTTCTTGCTGACGACTGATACAGCGGGATAGACGCAGTAGAGGGCGCACAATCTCGATTTCTTCTTCTCCTTCTAGAGCCTTGATTACTCCCAAAATCAGTTCATCAGTCTGATCGAGAATATGGTCGATATCAAAGGCTGTACATTCTTCTGTCGCCTCTTGGACAGTTCTAACCAATGCATGCACTTGATAAAGTAATGCCGCAGGTTCGTCAAATAGTTCCCGCAGAAAAGCTGCCTCCTCATACTGTCCATTAAGTCGGAAGATGTTATAGAGACGTTTAGCCGCTTTGCCATAGTTGGCATGATCTTTACTAACATATTTTCTTACTTGCTCTTGTAGCTCTGCCATATAGTCTCCCATGGCATCAGCAGAAGAATGTTTTATTAGTTTGTCAAAGATGGGAGCAGATTCAGCATCCAAGTAAACCTCTTGAAAATAGCCATCAAGATAGCCGTCCAAAGGAGTTATCGTACCATCAGGAGCTTCCCACGTAACATCCAACATGTTGCTCGCATTGGATAATTTACGGCGTATGGGATCTGCAATCACCCAATCTAATTTACACCAACCTGAATCTTCGGCTACAGAATCCCAAGTAATAATAACAGGATTTTCCTCACTGTCCCTAGCTTCAATTTTTCCCGCGACAATTTCATCAGGAGACCAAGAAATCGGCGAACCTTTTTGATGGGAGTTTTGATTGCGAGTAACATCTTGATCATAGCTACCGAATTTCAGTTCCATTAATTGAAAATTAGCACCCGACATGCTGCTAATTGCTTTCTCTCGCATAATTCGAGCTAGAATTTTACAGGCTTCAGCCCTTGTTGGGGCAATAATATTCACTCGCTCGAAGTAGTCACAGTCACCAGGGTGAATCTGAAGCTTGGATTGAGCCGCTGAACCTGAGAGTGCCAAAGCGGTTTCTACCACCCCAGGAATATCATCAAATTCGACAATTCTACCGATTTTGCGAAAATATTCCAAATCTTTAGGATCAAAATCCAACATGCTGACTTTATGACCGAAAACTCCAGTCTTTTCATCGACAGTAATATCGCTATCCCCCGTCGCTTCGATGATGGAATTCATCCAGCGTTCCAATTCTTGCTCATTGATTTGAACCCCCAATTCTTTGGCAGATTCAATAACGCGATTCCGCGCATCTGCGGTTTGCTCTGATGCTGTGCTCATATGGGATTTCCTCAAGTAAATACAGTTCTAGATATCGATTAGAAATTATGCGATGAGTTAAGAAATTTCAGACTTTATCATCTTGAATAGAATGATAAATTAAGAGGAGTTTATCCCTAATTATTTAATGATTACTTAATCAATGGTTCGGACAATTCTCACAATTTATGATCTGCAACTAATTTCTTACCACACTGCTTGCAAAATAAAGCATCAGGCTCATGACGAAGTAAACCACAATTAGTACATTCTTGCTCGACTAAACCAGAGGTTTTTACTACTTGTTTAATTAACTCGCTCAATTGCCAAGGTATAAATAATACTCCAGTAAAGATCATGAGTACGGTCATGAATCTACCTGTCTGAGATAAGGGGGTCACGTCACCATAGCCAACAGTGGTCATGGTAACTACAACAAAATAAAAAGCATCAAAAAAGTTGACTAAGCGATCGCTATTTATTTGATGTTCTACTTGGTAAATTAATCCTGCATAGACAAAAATAAGGGTAAACAAGGTTAAGAAAATGCGGACAAAAATAATGCTATCTTCGGTTTTAAATCCTAAGATTTTTTGCTCCATTTTCCAAAATCTAATAATTCTTAAAATCCTAAACCAGCGAAAGATCCTAATAAAGCGAATATCTGTCCAGCCTAGTAATAAGGGAATAATCGCAATTAAATCAATTAAACCAAAGAAGCTAAATACAAACTTTTTTGGATTTTCTGCTGACCAAAAGCGTAAGATATATTCAACTGTAAAAACAATTAAAATTACTAAGTCAATAATTTCTAAACTTGCTTTTGATTTCTGATTAACAGGATAAGTCTGTGCCACAAAAATAGCTGAAGATAACAGAATTAAGCTTAATATACTGAGATTAATACTCAAGCCAATATTGCTATTGATATCTTCTAGATAAAATGCCACTTTTTGACGAAATGGTAATTTTTCTAAATCAGATTCTTCTATTAAAATCTTTTCTGGTAGCACCATTACCTAATCTTAAATGATTTAATTTAATACCTATGAGCATTTTACCTGGACTGGAAAAATTGCCAGTAATATATTAACCATAGTAATTGCGATCGC
>CALLPS010000166.1 GCA_938015355.1 uncultured Pleurocapsa sp. | reverse complement strand
CCAGTTTTGGCACAACAACTTGCTCATCGCATTCTCAATCGCCTTAACGTCGGTTAATTATTGGTTCATTACTTTTGTTTGCAACTAATAGTGAATTATATTGGTTGATATAAAACGTTTTAAGCTCTTCTCTCATTACTCCTGTACAGACGTAGCTGCGACCGAAGGAAATCCTTTAGGGCTACGTCTCTACGATTACTCCTTACTCAGGTTCCACCCAACGATCATCAGCCTTGATTAAATTAATCAATTCCTCAACCCCTTGAGATTCAGGGACTTTTTTAATTTCTTCTCGCCCACGATAGAGAGATATATAGCCTGGTTGTTTACCAACATAACCATAGTCAGCATCTGCCATTTCCCCTGGCCCATTGACGATACAACCCATCACCGCAATATCCAAGCCCGTGAGATGTTTGGTTGCTTCTCGAACTTTATGCAGCACTTCTTCCAGGTTAAATAAAGTACGACCACAGGAAGGACAAGCAACATATTCCACCATGGTTTTTCGTAGTCCTAATGCTTGCAAAATACTATAGCAAACAGGAATTTCTTTTTCAGGAGATTCAGTCAAGGAAACGCGAATAGTATCACCGATACCTTGGGCTAAGAGAGTCCCAATTCCCGCCGTAGATTTAATTCTGCCATATTCCCCATCTCCCGCTTCAGTCACTCCTAGATGTAAGGGATATTCCATCCCTAGCTCGTTCATTCTCTGCACCATTAAACGATAGGCTGCCAACATTACAGGAACACGAGAAGCCTTCATCGAGAGGACAATATTATAAAAGTCGAGGGATTCACAGATTTTAATAAATTCCAATGCCGACTCCACCATGCCTTCAGGAGTATCGCCATAGGTAAATAACATTCTTTCGGAAAGGGAGCCGTGATTAACCCCGATTCGCATTGCTTTCCCTTGATCTCGTAAAGAAATTACTAGTGGTTCAAGAGTTCCTCGGATCTTATCCCCAATTTCGGCAAATTCTGTGGGAGTATATTCTGTGCGATCGCTTTTGGGCTTTTCAAATACGTACAATCCAGGGTTAATCCGCACCTTATCGACGTGTTTTGCCACTTCTAAGGCAATTTTCATCCCATTATGGTGAACATCCGCCACCAGGGGCACGACCTGATAGGTTTGAGCTAATTTTTGCTTGATTTCTGCCAAAGCTTTGGCATGAGCCATACTTGGCACAGTTACCCGCACGATTTCGCAGCCAATCTCATGGAGACGGCGGATTGCTGCCACGGAGCCCTCAATATCTAAGGTATCTTCATTGATCATCGACTGTACCACTACTGGATTTCCGCCGCCGATAGTGATGTCACCAACTTTGACTGCTCGTGTTTTCCGTCTGTGGATTGTGGTATCAAAAGCTGTGGGGTTGGTTAGGTTAGGATTATCCAGAGTTTGCATAACGAATGACTATTGCTCAGAACAAGAATTCTATATTTAATTATTTAATTCAGATTCTATTGTAGAGCTTAGGGGTTATGACTTGTTTAATCACTTTTTGGTTTAAGTATTGGTTTAAGTATTTGGTTTAAGTGAAAATAGCGATCGCTTTCAACCTCAGCCCTACCATTTTAAAGTGCCCGCATCACTTCCTTGTTCCCGTTTGACTTTACTATCATTTTCAAACCACTGAATAATCTGACTCGGAGTTAATTGAGCAATCGTTACTTGATTATCCTTGGCGATCGCTAGTAACAATCTCTGAGATGATATGGTTAAACGGGTCAAAAACTTCTCACTAGAGGAAAGTAGTGCCGCTTCAACATCAGCGGATTCTTCAGGGGTTAGATATTGATCTGGGGTTAGGGACATTTAGACACTTCTTACTCTTACAGGAATCATCTTGAATATCTTAACAACGATTAGGCAAACCCCTTTAGCTTACAGCTCCGCTCCTTTATTTAGCGATCGCAATTCTAGATAAATTAAACTTGACATTTAAGACAATCCCATTCTGTTAATTAACTTTTTTCCCAAACAAAACCAAGATGCATCCCACAAAGCGCGAGAATTGCTGCTAACTCTTTGCTATACAACTAAGGAGCCTCCACAACTAGAGCCTGTCCCCGCAGTACAGCCATAGCAGTAATTAGCTGTTTTAATATCTTTAATTACGTCCAAATTATTTAGTTCTAAAAGTTTGGCAACGGTTAATTTTTCTTTATTTGCTGTAGTTGCTGGGATATTTTCCATCTGATTGAAATCGCAATCATAAACATTTCCTAGATAGTCAATCGACAATTCATTGCGACACATGACGTTAGCCAGAGTAGCAGGATTATAGTTGGCTGCGAGAAATTGTAGGTAATAATCATGAACTTCTCGGCGCTGTAAGAATTGTTTTGTTCTACCAATAGGAATATTAGTAATGGTAAACAAACTATTAAATTGAATATTAAAGTGTGATGCCAAATATGCTTTATAGTCTTGCTCTAACTTTTGCTGGTTAGGGGTAAGAGAAAAATCAGTATTGGTCGGTAATGGAGGGTTATAGACTAAATCAATTACCAAATTAGGATCTTGAGCATAACCCAATTGGTTAAGTTTTTGAATTGCTTTTATTGAATTATTGTATACTCCTGCACCTCTTTGTTTATCTACATTATCCTCTAAGTAACAGGGTAAAGAGGCAGTTATCCTTAACTGATGTTGAGCAAAATATTCGGGGAGATCTTCGTATCCAGATTCAAAAAAGATCGTTAAGTTAGAGCGAACAATAACTTCTTTTCCTTGTGCTCTAGCTGCTTCCACAATAGGACGAAAACCATAATTCATCTCTGGTGCCCCTCCTGTTAAATCGACAGTTTTAATCTGAGGAAAGCGGTCAATTAATTCAATAAGCTGTTGGCATACTTCGGGAGACAACTCTTCAGTACGTTTTGGACCGGCTTCAACATGACAATGGGTGCAAGCAAGATTGCATTTACGACCAAGATTGATCTGCAATACAGTAATCTTATCTTTACTTAAAGGTGATTGGATCTGTTTCGCAAAAGGAGTAATAGAAGTTTTAATAGTAGACATTTTTAAATTTTAAATTCTAATGACAATTTACGTATCGCGCTTGTAGCTGTAGCAAAACTCCTTTATTTTGGCAACAAAAGATAACTAACACTACTGATGATTGCCGCAATTGGTAAAGTTAATATCCATGAGCTTAAAACTTGAGAAAACACTCCCAGATGAGCTGTTTTAGAAATTATACCAACGCCAAAGATTGAACCAACAGAGACATGAGTTGTCGAAACAGGTACTCCCATCCGACTAGCAAAGATGACTAAAAAGCCTGTTACTAAATTAGCAGCTAAACCTTTACCTGGATTAAGAGTAGTAATTTTCTGACTGACTGTCATTGCAACTTTGCGAGCATTTAATAGACCCCCTACGGCAATTCCTAAACCGACAGCTAACATACCACCTTTAATTGAGAAAGTTGTGACAGTTAACAATAAAGCAAGAATCTTCGGCGTATCATTTAATCCTCTGGCAAAACTAACTGCCCCCGCGCTAAGGAAATGACAGGCATCAACTAACTTTTGACTATCAACTCCCCAAAATTTACCGACATAACTTTGATTACAATTAGCGATAGTGTCGATCGCAATTTCAGGGTAGAGAGAAAGGGCTTGCTCTTTACCCATGGCAACAGGTATTAATTGCTGTTGATTGCCGACGCAGACACACCAAGCTTTTTCGATCCTGAAAGCAGTGCGGAAATAGTGCAGCAAACTATATAAAACGATGCCTAACATCATGGCAATTAACGGACTGAGCAATAGGGGAATAAAAAACGATTTACCTAAAGCGGTAAAGTTTAATTGAGTCCCAATAGCAGCTAATCCTGCCCCTGTTAATGCCCCTGTAATGCCATGGGTAGTGGAAATAGGAAATCCAGTTACCGTGGCTAAAATGACCGTTATCGCTGCTCCTAAAGCTACTGCTAAATGAAACGAACCCGTATCGGCGATCGCATCTGGGACTAAACCTTTGCCTGAAAAGTTTTTTAATAAAGCATTGGCAAAAATTACCGAACAGATAGAGCCAGCAAAAGTAGTTAAAGTTGCCCACCAAATTGCAATTTTATAATTAGTTGTTTGACTACCAAATAAGGTTGCTACTCCTTTGAAATTATCATTGGCACCATTGGCATAAGCTAGAAATACTGTCGCCACAAAAATAGCAAATGCCCACATAAACACACCTTATTTTTACCTAATAGTTATTGATTCACAGGTTAACCATCAAAAGTATAAACTTAATTAATCTTGATAAATAGATTATTGTCGGAATGATTTAACTTTTTGGTTATTTAATTATTTTTAATCGATCTAAATGATATTTTACTGAGAATTTCCTTAATTAAACTGCTTGACAATAAAGGAGCTTCGCTCCTAGCTATAAGCTATAAGCTATAATAGACCTCTTGCATGAATATATTTTTTCGGTACTAGACTTCAGATTTCAGACTTCAGATTTCAGATTTCAGATTTTAAAGGCTGCACTCTCAACCAATAATTTTTAAGGGCTAATAGCGCGAGGTTTCCTCAAAATGTTGA
>CALLPS010000165.1 GCA_938015355.1 uncultured Pleurocapsa sp. | reverse complement strand
ATCTGAGATCAGAGTATCAGTTTCAACATCTCCCTTAAGATTAAGCTTTAGCTCGTCAATCATTCGTCGATTCGTTGGTTCATTGTCTCTGTTGCAGGAGACCGCAACTTTATTGCCAGTATTATCACCAAAAGCCTCATCAAATTCATCTCTAATCGTATTTGAAGTAATAACCTGACCAATATTGGACTCAAATAAATCTTGCACAGATGAACCGTTAACCTGATCTAATAAATTGAGCGACTCTTGAAAGTATTCTTCAGGAGTTTCACTATAGCAAGTCCCGTGTTTGTACCATTCATGGAGATGTAAATCGGATGCGACACCAGGCATTTTGGTTTTTAATGCATCAAATAGCCCGTCTGATAAAGTAATTGGGGGCAATTGTGACCACTTTCCATCGCTATCCAATTCTTTAACACGATTACTTACATTGCAATACAGTTCTTTCGGGAACAAACCATGCAAAGTGAAATTTGAAGCATCAAAACGGTTTTCAGTTTGGCTTTCACATTCATCTTTATCTTGATGAGTTTCGCAAAATGATGGTTGCCAGCTAATAGCCAACACATTGGTAGGATTCGATGATGTAATATCTCCGATAGGGGGAGTTCCCAATAATTCTCCACAGCTCGTAGACACCCATCTAGCCATCGGATTAGCCTCATCAATTCTCAAATAGTAATGAGTTGCATCATCTTTGTTTTTAGCCGTTACTGGATAAATTTGACCTGGATTTAATCTGATATTTCCTGGATTTGTACCTTGTCTGAAAGACTGAAAAGCTTCACAAGTTTGGGTCGCTCTAAGTTGGTCATTTAGGGGTACACTTGCTTGTGCTGGGATAACCCATGAAGCCCAGCACAAGAATAAAGTCACGCTCAGTATTAATAATCTGCGAAAAGCTAACATAATTGAGGTTATTACATAATTTACAAATATGTTATTCCAGAACAATTATTTAATTAGAGAACGAACATAAAAAATTTAGATTTTCAATTGATGATATAGTGCTTAGTCAAGTAATTAATGATAGTTAATTGTACACAATTAGGTATATAAGTAGCTCCACCTAAATAAACGTATAACAAAAAACTCGGATACTAAAGAATATCTGTCCCAATCCCCAATCCCCAATCCCTAATCTCCACCCTAGCCATTTGATGTTTAATAAAGTGGGATTACTTACCTTTAACCTTTCCCCCTTATGGGTCGCGGTACCCTTTAGGGTTCCCTTTAACCGTCAATTGAAAATTGACACAGCAATAGATAAGATAACGGTCTCAACCCCTAGTTAGGGGCATTTATCATTCCCACACTTTCTTGATCTGCATCAAGAGTACTTCTCACTTTTATTTTTAATTAGTAATTGAAACCCGACTTGTGGGCGAAATTCTTTCCATTCAGGTTGATTCGCTGCTGCCTCTAAATACTTATGCGGATCTAGATTGATCGCTTTTTCTAAACTAACAATTGCCCCGTTAGTATTTTTTTGCACTGCGTAACAACAGGCTAGTTGGTACCATGTCAGTGCAGATGCATCATCTAAATTCAAGGCTTTTTCATAACAATTAATAGCCTGGTCAACTTGTGATAGTTGCTGCCAAATTTTCCCCTTTTGATACCATGTCCAGTAATCATTTGGTTCAACTGCCAAAGCCAGATCATAACTTTGCAAAGCAAGTTCTAAATTTTCCTGACACTGTTGGGCTTCTCCTCGCCGATAATATGACCAAAAATCATCGGGACGCATGGTTAAAGCTTGATTATAAAAAACTATTGCCTGTTCATAATTTTCTTTCTTGCGATGAGACTCTCCAATACGATAAGTTGCCCAGTAGTCTTGAGGATAAGCGTTTAAGGCGTTGGTAAAACAAGCGATCGCCTGATCATATTGCTGAAACTCGGAAAAATGAATACATCCTTGTTCATACCACGACCAGTAATTATCCGATTCAATGACAGAAGCTTGAGCAAAACTATCTATAGCCTCAGAATAATAGTCCAGGGCTTCTAGGACAACTCCTTTGCGATACCATGACCAGTAACTAGAAGGTCGATAGTTTAAAGCACGTTCATAACTATTTAATGCTTCATGATAGTAACCTTCTGCCCGTAACTTATTTCCTCGTCGATACCATTCCTGATAACTATCTGGGCGACATTCTAAAGACTGATACATTGTGTCAAAGTTAAACTTGAATACTTTTGAATACTAATGCTAAAAAGTGACCTACTTATATATAAACGCAATGGCGAGACAATAGTCCCCAAAAAGTTAGGAATCGATAACCGCAACCTAGGGATTGCAACAGAAATTATCAATTGCTTTCAAGACTGCCTCGGTAAAACGCAAGGGGAATTGGAACGACAACTATTAAAATTGGAAGGAGATAGCCCCGATTACCGACTGAAAAGAGGTTTAGCCCACATCTTAAGTAATACTTTCTCTACCTTTGAAATTATTAGTCCTCTTGAACCCTTAGCCTTGAGACAAAGAGTATTCGCTGAAGCTACTAAAACTATCGCCTTACCTGATCACCGTAGTCATACCCTAGAAACAGTTGCTCATAGCCTGACCGAAGAATTAAAGCACCCTGTTTCCATTACCGAAGTTGAGGCGGGATTGTATGCCGACTTGCAAGAGAATCGCATTCTAACTCAATTTGAAGCCCCCGTCCCTGAATCTCTGCTACATCGTTACAACTTATCTCAGGTGCAAGGCATTTTTTACCGCGCCAGTAGTGTGGTGATTAATGCTCATCGTAATGATCCAGGAGAATACAAGCTATTATTTCGCTATATTAAATTGTTTCAATTGATGGCATATATTGAGGGGGATGCAGATACGGGCTTTACTTTAACCATGGATGGCCCTGCAAGCTTATTTAAAGCTAGTACTCGTTACGGTTTAGCATTAGCCAAAATGATTCCAGCCTTACTTCACGTTACCAAATGGAGTCTTCAGGCAAAATTACAAAACAGAGACCAATATTCGGGAAACACGAAAACAGGTAAATTTGTCTTAACCAGCGATCGCTGTGGGCTAGTTTCTCATTATCCTCCAGGAAAACCTTATGACAGTATGTTAGAAGCTTCTTTTGCCAAAAGTTGGGCAAAAGCTAAAACTGAATGGCGATTAGAGAGGGAAGTCGATCTGATTCCGCTTCCTGGTAGTGTGATGATTCCCGACTTTCGCTTAGTTCATCCCGATGGTAGAGAGTTTTTATTGGAAATTGTTGGTTACTGGCGACCAGAATATTTACAGAAAAAATTTTATCAAGTTCGTAACGGAGATACCGATAATCTAATTCTGGCTGTTTCGGAAAGACTGAATTTGGAAAAAGCAGGAGTTAAATTTACTGACTTACCCAATAAATTAATTTGGTTCAAAAATAAATTGAACTCAAAAGCCGTATTAGAGATCTTAGATAACTGATGTTACGCGCTTATCGATCTGTGACAATCAGAGACTGGGGACTGGGGACTGGGGACTGGGGACTGGGGACTGGTAATGGAATACGAGATCGTTGCCTAATAATATCCCTAATCCCTAACCCCTAATTCCTAATTCCTACCTCAATAGATTAATTAGTACGTAACGTCAGTTAGATAACTAAAATAACGATTAATTTCCGCTACTAACCAGAAAAATTTTAACCAACATCGGCTACTTACCGTTAATCTAGATACAGTGAAGAACATAAAGTGAAGAACTTTGCATTTAGTCTTTAGGACGAGCATTTACTTCATCAGGTTACAGTCAGGATAAAAGTTGTGGCTTTCAAGATTGGTTTATTAGGATACGGTACAGTCGGCACAGGAACAGCAGAAATTATTTTAGATCCGACGGGGCGGAATAATCTGCTTCAGGACATAGAAATAGCTCGTGTGGGAGTGCGATCCTTTGATAAGCCTCGTTTGCCTGAATTACCACCAGGGGTATTAACGACGGATTTAGAAGCAATTGTTACTGACCCTGAAATTGAGATTGTCGTGGAATTACTCGGAGGATTAGAACCCTCTCGCTCTCTCATTCTCAAGGCAATCGACCATGGCAAACATATTGTCACTGCGAACAAAGCGGTAATTGCCCGTCATGGCGAAGAAATTTATAATGCAGCCAACAAAGCAGGGGTATACGTCCTCTTGGAAGCAGCAGTGGGCGGTGGAATACCCGTAATCAAACCCCTTAAACAGTCTTTAGGAGTCAATCGGATTCAAACCGTAATTGGCATCATTAATGGCACAACTAACTATATTCTGACTCAAATGACTCAGGAGGGAGCAGACTTTAGCGAAGTATTAGCAGAGGCGCAAAAGCTAGGCTATGCCGAAGCCGATCCCACTGCCGATGTCGATGGTTATGATGCTGCGGATAAAATTGCCATCCTTGCTGCGATCGCTTTTAATGGCAGAATTAAACGGGAAGACATTCCCTGCGAAGGTATTCGTCAGATCAACGCCACGGATATTAGCTATGCTGACGATTTAGGTTTTGTGATTAAATTACTGGCGATCGCTAAAGCTAATAGTAATAATGATTCTCTCCAGATAAGAGTTCACCCCACTCTCGTATCTAAAGACCATCCCCTAGCCAATGTTAATGGGGTCTATAATGCCATCTTGGTTGAGGGAGATCCCCTGGGACAAGTTATGTTATTTGGCCCTGGTGCAGGGAAAGGAGCAACGGCTAGTGCGGTAGTTTCAGATATCGTTAATATTGTGGGTATTTTGCAAGCCAGCAATATTAAAGAAAAACTCGATCCCTTACTCCGTTGTTCTCATGAGCATTTTAAGCAACTGACTCCCATCGCAGATATCAACAGTCGTTTTTATGCCCGTTTCCTCTGTCATGATGTTTCTGGGGTAATCGGACATTTAGGCACTAGCTTTGCTAATCACAACGTAAGTCTAGAATCAGTGGTGCAAATCGGTTTCCGCAATGATTTAGCAGAAATTGTCGTTGTTACCCATGATGTCCAAGAAGGCAACTTCCATCAGGCATTAGAAGAAATTAAAAGTCTAGAATCGATTGATAGTATTCCTAGCATTTTAAGGGTGCTGTAGATGAGTAAGGAGTAAAGAGTGTTATTTGTATTCTTTGCGCTCTGGCTTTCTTAATCACTTATAGCCTGTTGATCTTTTCTCTGTTGTAGTTGCAAGCGAATGTTGGCGTGGACTTCTTTGGTAATGGGATAGAAATAAGTCAAAACTAAACCGATAATTAGAAATATTGTGGGCAAAGGCGCGATCGCAATTCGGATCGCTAGTAAGGCACTTTCTGGCTGTAC
>CALLPS010000164.1 GCA_938015355.1 uncultured Pleurocapsa sp. | reverse complement strand
TTTATCTTTTTGCCAGTTTTTTAGTCTTAAGTTTTCGTAAACGAATTGACTCTGGAGTAACTTCTACTAGTTCATCAGAACCAATATATTCCAAAGCCCGCTCTAAACTCATTTCTGTTGGTGATTGAAGTTGGACTAATTCATCTCCACTAGCCGCACGGTGGTTAGTAAGCTGTTTAGCCTTACATACGTTCAAATCTAGGTCTTGAGAACGATTATGCTCTCCAACAATCATACCTTTATAAACCTTAGTCCCAGGAGTAATAAAGAATACTCCCCGATCTTCAGCATTTTTCAAAGCATAGAATGTTGCCACACCTTCTTCAAAAGCGATGATGACACCGTTGTAGCGAGTTTCCAACTCCCCAGAGAAATCACGATATTCGAGGAAACTATGGTTCATAATACCTTCCCCACGAGTGATGCGAACAAAGTCGCCACGGAAACCAATTAAGCCCCGTGCAGGAATAACAAACTCTAGCTGGGTACGTCCCGCACTATTTTGCATATCCTTCATCTCGCCCTTGCGCTGTCCGAGACGCTCAATACAACTGCCAACAGCAGCTTCGGGAACATCTAAGACTAAATACTCAAAAGGTTCACAGGGCTTACCTTTAATTTCTCGGTAGATTACTTGAGGTTGAGATACCTGAAACTCAAACCCTTCACGGCGCATGGTTTCAATTAAGATCCCTAAATGCAATTCTCCCCGACCAGATACCAGAAATTTCTCAGCAGAATCCCCATCTTCGACGCGGAGTGCCACATTAGTTTCTAATTCTCTCATCAAGCGATCGCGTATTTGTCTGGAAGTGACATAATCTCCTTCTTGACCAGCGAAAGGTGAATTATTAACCGAGAAGGTCATTTGCAAAGTAGGCTCGTCAACCTTAATTAAAGGCAACGCTTGGGGCTCACTGGGACAGGTAATAGTTTCGCCGATATTAGCATCAGCAAAACCAGAAATGGCAACGATATTTCCTGCACTGGCTTCGGGCATTTCCACCCGTGCTAGTCCTTTAAAGCCCATTAATTTGGAGATTTTTGCCTTGACGATCTTACCGTCTTCCTTAATCAATGCTGCTTGTTGACCAGCTTTAAGAACGCCGTTATGGATTCTACCAATCACAATCCGACCCAAATAGTCAGAATAATCTAGGGTAGTTACCTGTAGCTGTAAAGGCTTGTTTACGTCTCCTGCTGGAGGTGGGACATGATGAATAATCGCTTCAAATAGGGGCTGCATATCCACCCCTTCTTCTTCTAAGCTTTCTTTCACATAACCTTCTAAACCAGAAGCGTAAAGAGTAGTAAAATCGCACTGGTCATCATCTGCACCCAGTTCGACAAAGAGGTCAAATACTTTATCAACTGCACCGTCAGGATGAGCGCGAGGGCGATCAATTTTGTTGACGACCACAATTGGACGTAAACCTTTTTCTAACGCCTTTTTTAAGACAAAGCGAGTTTGAGGCATGGGCCCTTCGTTAGCATCAACAATCAGAACACAACCATCAACCATCCCTAATACCCGTTCAACTTCGCCACCGAAGTCGGCGTGTCCAGGGGTGTCAACAATGTTGATTAAAGTATCCTTATAACTGACTGCGGTATTTTTAGAGAGGATTGTAATTCCTCTTTCTCTTTCGAGATCGTTAGAGTCCATGACGCAATCTGGTACATCTTCGCCTTCGCGGAAAATACCCGATTGTTTTAGTAGTGCATCTACGAGAGTCGTTTTACCATGATCGACGTGGGCAATAATTGCAATGTTGCGAATAGGAAGAGACATATGATTGGTCTGTAGACTTTTGTATCTTTGGCTCAAAGTTTCTTAATAATTATAGCTTAAGTTGGTTTTTATTTATATTTGAAGGTTGTAGGAAATAAATTGATGAGACGAAAAAGGAGCTTTTGGCTAATAGCGATTGTCGGTATTATTTTTGACCAAATAACTAAATATTTAGTTGTGCAGAATTTTGCCACTATCGGCGATACCTTACCACTATGGCAAGACGTGTTTCATTTCACATATGTAATCAATACTGGGGCGGCATTTAGTTTTTTTCGCGGTCATGTCGAGATCTTGCGCTGGATTTCTTTAATAGTTAGTCTGATTTTAATTATTTTTGTTTGGTATACACCGAGACTAAGTTTATTAGAACAATTAGGTTATGGGTTTATTTTATCAGGTGCGATCGGCAACGGAATCGATCGCTTTTTATTCGGTTATGTGGTAGATTTTTTAGATTTCCGACTGATTAATTTTCCGATATTTAATTTGGCAGATGTAGCAATTAATATTGGAGTTATATTATTATTAATTGCTAGTTTTAGTACCCCGTCAAGATCCAAAAAGAAAATACAATAAACAAATAAACAATATTAGTAATTCATTAATGAAAGCCAATCAAATTATAACGGCAGTAATCAAATATGTAGCAAAAAATTGTCATCTATTTTTGGAAACTAATGATATTTCTAAATATAGAAAACTGTAATAATTAAGATATTGGTTGAATAATTACCTTCTTTAATTACTCCTGTCAGTCTGCTAGTTTATGAGCTACATATCGATTTAAACTAATATTTTGTTCTGCTGCTTTGATCGCTAACATACGATGAAGTTCAGGAGGAATTCTAACTTGAAACTTGCCACTATATTGTTTTTCCGATATTGGAGTAAGAACTTTTTCGCCGTTATTTTCCATATCAACCACAATATCTTTAACTAAATCCGTAATACCATTAAGTGCTGCAATCCGACTTTCATCAAGATAAGATAAACTAGGAAATTCAGCACATAGACCTACATATTCCTCATCTTCACTAGACCAAATAACTCTGTAGCTATAGTGTTCGTAATTAACCATTTTTCATCTCCTCTAAGTAAGTGGGTGTAATTAAATATAAGATGGCTTATTTTGGCATTTGGGATTTGGGACTGGGGACTGGGGACTGGGAATAAGATTTCACATTCGGGTCTTATATGCGAAGCGGTATACCACAAGGGCATAATGTCCTTTAGGATAAATTATTTCGCCTACCTACTTATTTTCGAGATCGCATCAAGAACTTGTTTTACTTGATAAGTTTTTGCTTTACCGTTTTTGTTTTGGATGTTGACACGGGGATCACCCTGCCAAGGTGTCTTATAAACACAATGACTTGAGCCTGATTTCCTGGAATCGCCAAAATAGTAATCGCAGACTTTAACTAAATCTTTAAAGTTGACGTTTTGAGGATTCTTTTTGAATTGGGCAACAAGTTTTTTTATTTGTGCCATATTTATATAATAGTATCAATATTGATACTATGCAACCTAGGTACTTAGGGATATCGGATGGGAAGCAAATCCTTTAGAACACTTTTGAAACTCCTCTTTGAAACTCTTCCAAGCGATCGCAAATTTTGTAGATTGAAGAAAACAAAGTGCAACCCAACACCATAAATACTCGAAATAAAGCTTTAAGCCAATAGATAGCTCGCTTGCTAATCCGCCTTTTAATTTGATACCTGCGCCTATTACGGACATTTTCATAAAGGATACACCTTCGGATATGCCCTTGTCCTTTAGGAAATCCAAAGAGTGCTTATAGCTTATAGCTTATAGCTAGGAGCGAAGCTCCTTTATTTTTGACTGAGTAAAACTTCCGCCGCCTCGATTAATTCCTTCTGAATATCTTTTAAGTCATTTCGGTTATTCAAATAAGTAGTTAATGCCTCTATAGGGTTCAAAGTATTACCTACTCCCAATTCTGGTAGACGGGGACGAGCTAACTGACTGACTAATTCAGGGCGAATGCTGTGGCTATGAGCAGATTGTAGAGCACGATCTATGGCAGAGGTATTAATTAAGTCGAGTTGTTCTGATCGCAATTTATAAATCAGACGCACCACCTTCTCTACTATATCTTGTTCCGCGATCGCATTTAACACTGCTTCCAAAGGATCTTCTGTCCCAGAAACATCCATTTCGATGGTAATAAAAGGACGAGCGGGTAAGGAACAAAATTCCCATTCAGCTTTACCTGGCTGCACTTCCAAAAAGATATAGCCTTTATCTTCTTTTTCCTCTCCAAAGTCTACCCGCTCGATACTCCCTGGATAAACAACGGGAGGATCGTTACTGGGATTAAGGTTTTGATGTTTATGAACATGACCTAATGCCACATAATCAAATTCTGACCTAATTAACATTGACATCGGAATAGTAAAACCTTTGCCCACTGCCAAAAACTTCTCTGCACCCAAACTGGCTCGATCTGCCATTAAGTGAGCCAGTAAAACAGTAGGAATTTTAGGATCAAGACGACGTATTTCCCCTTCCAAGACTGGCTGTAATTTCTGAATCAACATTTCATTAACTTCAGACAAAGCCATCCCCTCAGTTTCGGGGCGTGTCAACAAAGTAGAGCGATTTAACCAGGGGAGAGTAATAACTTGAATTGCGCCGTTTTTGGTATCCAGACGATGGGTAGCGATGGTATCGCCAACAATAAACCCTGGCACCACCAAAGTCCGATAAATAGATAAGCTAGCACCACCACTACCTTGAGAATGCTGATCATGATTACCAACCAATAAGATAGCTGGAATTTGAGCATCTGCTAAACGACGAAACTGACTAGCAAAAGCCTCGTGGACGTATGGAGGAGGAGTCGCATCAGGAAAAGCATCCCCACCAAACAATACCAAGTCTACTGGTTCGGCGATCGCGCGATCTATACAAATTCTTAAGCTATTAACAAAATCTTCCAATCGAGTATTAATACCAGTTTCAGGATTAATTTTGCCATGAGAAAAACCGCTTCCCAAATGAATATCAGATAAGTGTAGAATTTTTACCATCAGTCTCCAGTTATAGCGTTGTACAAAACCATTCAGTACGATACATCATCACTCCTGACTATAAACGAAGTGAATTAATTTATCTGCGTTCATCTGCGGACAAAATTTACAGTAAAGAATTAAAATAAAATACCCATTAAGTACTTAAACAACATATAATACTAAATCCGTTTCGTATAGGTTACTTAAAAAATTAAGTAATGAGTAATGAGTAATGAGTAATGAGTAATGAGTAATGAGTAACGAGTAACGAGTAACGAGTAATAGTTATTCTGAATTTCATGAAAAAACTATTATGAATAAATTAAACACTACCTTTGCCAAGCGGATTTAGTATAACCAGCACTATCCATAGTAGTTGACCGATAATATTTTTGATAACAACTCTCAGCTTTTTTAATTTTTATAAAACATTAATCATTTTCTTAACAAAAAAGATTTAAAGAAAAAAAGTCAATGTACATAAAGTACTAAATTCACTTTTTATTTAGATAGTTAAGATTGGCTAATTTCTGTTACAAACTGAAAGCAAATAGTTTTATTTTCACCTAAAATGCTAGCGTATTAGCAGCAATTACATCTTGGCAAAACAGCAATATTACTGTGTTAAAAGCTTTTTCTCTCCGTTCGTTGTTTCAAGTCGGCATTTATACTTTTGGTCTTTTATTAGCATCCAGTGAAATTTCCCTAGCCCAAGTCACCTCAGACAATACAACCAATACCCAAGTAAATACGATTGATAATGTAGCAGAAATAACGGGAGGAGAAACCAGGGAAGGTAATCTTTTCCATAGTTTCCAAGACTTTTCGGTACAGACTGGTAATGAAGCCTTTTTTAATAATGCCAGTGATATAAGTAATATTTTCTCACGGGTAACGGGGGGCAATATCTCTAATATTGATGGTTTAATACGGGCTAACGGCAGTGCTAATTTATTCTTGATTAACCCCGCAGGGATTCTATTCGGCGAAAATGCCAGTTTAAATATCGGTGGTTCATTTTATGGCAGCAGCGCCAGCAGTATTGTATTTGAGAATGGAGAATTTAGCACTGATTTAGATAATCCTCCT
>CALLPS010000163.1 GCA_938015355.1 uncultured Pleurocapsa sp. | reverse complement strand
GACAGAAAGACCAGAAGCAGTTCATGCTGGTACAGCAAAATTGATTGGTACTAATCCACAAACAATTGTCGATGCAACTGCTGAATTACTGGAGAATCAAGCCGTCTATCAGCAAATGGCAACTGCCATTAATCCCTTTGGCGATGGTCAAGCCTCCGCTCGGATCGTTAAAATTGCTCAGGATTATTTACTTCAACCGTGACATTTGAAGTATCTTACATGGGGTTTTAGCCTTTGTCTGCCTAAGTCAGAGGCGATTTTGTAGCATAAAAAATGCAGCAGCAACTTTGTCTTAGCTGGGGTTTGAGTTATCTCAAAATTGGCATCAGGTTGCTTAAAGGAGCCTTGTTTGAACCTCAAGCTTTATTTTCTCAAAATATCCCACCTTGTTTTGATTTGAGAGAGCGCATTGTATATTTGAAACGCCAAGCTGATAATATTTTCTTTTGTAAAAAATGGAATACGAACAAATTAAATACAGTCTAAGTAATTCCTATGAAATAAAATTACTAACTAAAAATAATGCTCCATTAATTTTGAGTTTTTTACACGATCGCTTTAAACAAAAACATGAAATTGCCATTCCAGAATCGGAGCTAGAAACTAAGTTAGAAGACTATTTAGAGTTTTTAAGAGAAACTGAACCAGAAGTATATCCGAGAAAGCCAAAAGAATATTTAAATCAGTGGATCGACGACAATTTTCTACGAAAAACTTATAAAACTGATAACGACGATCCTGTATTTGTATTGACTCCTGTAACAGAAAAGGTTATTTCTTGGCTTGAAGATTTAGAAATGGATACCTTTGTTGGGACTGAATCTCGATTTTTACAAATATTTGGTTTATTAAAAGAAATTAGAGATGAAAGTACCGAAGATCCAGAACTCAGAATCGCTCAATTAACAAAGGATCGCGATCGCATTCAACAGGAAATAGATCGTATCGAGGAAACTGGAAAAGTAGAACATTTTAATCGTATTCAAATTCAAGAAAGATTTGATTTAGTCAATCAATATGCTCGCGGATTAATCGGAGATTTTCGCGCCATAGAACAGAAATTTCGTAATTTAACTGAAAAAATTACATCAACAGGATTAGAGGCTAAAGCGAAGAAAGGTTCGATTGTTGCCAGAGTTTTAGATGCAGATGCCGAGTTAAAAGAATCTAATCAAGGAAAGAGTTTTTATACTTTCTTTCAATTCTTGCAATCCGATCGCAAGCAAAAAGAATTAGAAGAGTTAGTTGGGACAGTTTATAGTCTAGAAGATTTGTCTTTCCCCGATCCCAAATATGAATCTTTACGGGGAATTAAGAGTAGATTAATTAGAGAAGCGCAGTATATAGTTCAATCTAATTATCGTCTGGCAGCAAAAATAAGACAGATGCTTGATGAGAGCAATCTGGAAGAAAATAGAAGAGTTGCCGAACTGATAGTAGAAATTCAAAGTTTGGCTTTAAAGATTAACGATAATCCTCCTTTAGAACCAGATTTTTTGCTATTAGAAGGAGAACCCGAATTAAATCTATTTATGGATCGCCCTCTACATTCCCTTCAAAAGTCACCCAGTCCCAGCTTATCTATAGATTTGGATTTACCCGAAATCGATCTAGAACAAGATTTGAATCAGATTTATAACCAGGTGTATGTAGATGAAACTCTTTTAAGAGATTGTATAAAGCAAGTTTTAGCGACAAGAAGCGAAATTACTTTAGTCGAACTGATCGAACTATATCCCATCACAAAAGGATTAACGGAAATAGTAGCCTATATTGCGATCGCCAAACAAACAAATTGTTCGCAATCATATGTTGGAAAAAACTGACGTGGGGTCAAAAATTGAGGAATTACAGAAAAGCTATGAAGATTTGACGGCTTGCTATAAGGTAATCGAACAAACGCGATTACAGCTAGAAGCTTTAATACCTTTAGCCGAAGAAGCCGATAATTATCAAAAATTGAAGAGTGAAGTCGAAGCTTTACAGCAAAATTTAGCGATCGCACCTGCTTATTTTGCCCAGCGCAAATTTGAATTACTCTCAACGGAAATAAATAACATCGAACAACAGTTAACTAAGAAACAGCAAGATCAACAACAAAGCGATCGCCAGCTTAAAAATTTACGCCAACAGGAAAGAGATTTAGACATTGCCATTAGTCAAGATGAAGTTGGCAGACGTTTAGAAGAGTTAAAAAGAAAAATTAAACAACGGGAAGAAGACGTTAGTCGTCAAAAGAGAAAAGCGGAGGAATACGATCGACTCGCTGAATTGCTACAATTACCACTGTATCAAGATAAAGAGACGTTTTTTGATACCAGAGAACAAGGCAATCTTCTCAAACAGAAAATTGAAGAGAAAGTAAAAAATATAGAAATACAGCGCGATGAGTTAGTTATTCAGCGTAAGGAATTAGAAAAACAACAGCAAGAATTACAAGCAGAATTAGACTCCTTGCATCAACGCAAAAGTCAAATACCTCAGAGAAATTTAGCTATTCGCGATCGCATTGCTAACGAACTCGATTTAGACAAAACTGAATTACCCTTTGTCGGAGAATTATTAAAAGTTCGCGATGATGCAGTGGAATGGGAAGGTGCAATTGAAAGGCTGTTGAGGGGTTTTGGTTTATGTATTTTAGTTAGCGATCGCGATTATCAACAAGTTAACACCTACGTCAACAATAATAATTTAAAAGGACGCTTAGTTTATTATCGAGTTACACAATTTGCTGTAAAACCTACTCAACGTCCAGCCAGTCACAATACTGTTCCTGCAAAATTAGAAATTAAACTTGATAGTCAGATCTTTTCTCAGTGGTTAAACGATAAATTAGTCGAATCTTATAACTATACCTGTTGTGATCTAGAACAGCTTTCTCGACAAACTCATGCTATTACTAAAACTGGACTAATCAAGCATGTTGGAGAGAGACACGAAAAAGACGATAGTTCCCGAATTGGTGATCGCAGTAATTATATTTTAGGTTGGGATAATATTGCTAAAATAGCTGCAATAGAAGCAGAATTAGATTTAGTTAATCGAGATTTAAACGAACTCAACCAACAAATTAAATCTCTCGAAAAGAAACGTAAACAACGCCAGCAACAACAATCTTGGCGGCAAGCCTTGATGAATTTTACTAATTTTACTGAAATAGATTGGCGTAATACAGAACAAGAAAAACAGAAATTAGTTAGAGATTTAGAAGAATTAGAAGCAAGCAGCGATCGCTTGAAACAGTTAGAATCTCAGTTAAAAAATATTCAACAACAAATTGCAGTAACTAATTCTCAACGAGATAGCTTAATTGGCGAAATTAAAACTTTAGAAAACAATCTCCGTAGATACGAACAAAAACGTTCCGAATGTCAATTAATAACCGATGGGGTTGAAACCAAAGAAATTGAAGATTTTCGCCATAAAAATAATAATAGATTGCGTCGATATCAATTAAACCTGGAGACGATAGATAAAGATAGAGAAAAAATCATAGATAAACTATCTGAAGAACTTAGAAGTAAAGAAAAAAGTCAAAACGAATCTACAAATAAAATTCAGAGACATATTACTAACTTCAGGGCTAATTTTAGAGACACAACGATAGAAATGGGTAGTGACTTTGACTCATTATCAGAATATATCAAGCTTAAAAACAGAATAGAACAAGATGATTTACCCAGACATGAGAAGAGATTTAAAGAGATGATGGCGGGTAAAGTTATTGAATCTATTGTTAATTTTAAAGCTTCTTTAGAACTGCAAGAAGAAGAAATAACGCAAAATATCGATAATTTGAACAAATCCTTAAGAGAAATTGATTACACAGATTTAACGTATATAGAACTGCGCTATCAAAAAAGTCGCGATCGCCAAATAAATGATTTTAGAAATAATTTTGAACAAAAATTTTCCCTAAAGTATGAAGAACCTTTAGTTAGAATGAGAATTTTAGACAACCAAGTAAAGATAAAAAATAATTTTCCAGTCTGTGACTTACTTACTCCTTTATCTGAATTTGAACAAATCAAATTAAATGCCAAAAATTGTTTTATTACCGAAAATAAAATGAACTTTCTTACCTTACCTAATTTACAAGATAGCTTTGCTATATGGGGTAGTGGGTACGGCATTCACATACTAAAATCTGTAAGCTGGTTGTGCGATCGCAATATTTTTTATTGGGGAGATATAGATACTGATGGATTTAAAATTCTCTCCCAATTTAGAGGTTATTTTCCTCAAACCATCTCCATAATGATGAACCAAAGTGCTTTTAAAGAATTTGCGGAATTTGCAGTTAATGTAAAACCTTCTCTACCTGAAAACTTACTTAATTTAACCTCTGAAGAATATAGTTTGTATTCATTTTTATGCCAGCAAGGAAAACGATTAGAACAAGAGCATATTAGTCAGCAATTTGCAGTTCAGTATTTAAAATGTATGACAAAAGACCACAAAAGTGAGTCTTAAATGTTGACTGTTTACTGTTGATGTTATGCCCTTGTCTATCACGGATACCGCTTCCCTAAAGGACTAGCTTCGCTTCGCGCATATGGTTTATCCTCGTATGGGGACTTGCCCTCGAATGGGGGTACTGTTTACTGCCAATTCCCGACTAAAACATAGGAAGCCCAGTAATAGGGGTGAGGTGGTAGTTGCTGAAGTTCAGAGGAAGTCGGGCTAGCGCGTAAAGACTCGATTAAAGACAACTGGGCTTTACGCAGAGCATTTACTTTTTTCGTCGCTGGATTTTCTAGCTCACGATAAAACTGAGACATCAATCTAGTGGTAGACATATCTTCTACTGACCACAGAGAAGCGATAGTACTACTTCCTGAACGTACTGCTACTCCAGCTAAACCCAAAACAGCTCGTTCGTCACCAGTGGCAGTATCGCAAGCGCTAAGGACAATTAGTTCTGGTTTAACACCTTGACGAGAACTAAGCAAAGTACTTAGAGAATCGAGCCCCATGGTATTATGATCCCCCGTGATGATAAAGGTTTGTTCTGGATCAGAACTAAATACGCCATGAGTTGCCAGATGAACTATGGGAAACCCTACCTGAAGTTGCTGTTCGATATTGCCTGCGGTAAATTCCTGGTCTAGTAATTGTTGGGATTTAGGAAAAATTGTCTTGATTTGCTCTAATTCTTGAGGCACATTAACTAAAGCAGGAAAGATTTCTCCTTTAATTTCGACTTGCTGGCTCAATCCTGCTGCTAGAACTTTGATCTGGGATCTGGGGATGGATTGAGTGTTTAAAAGCTGTAAACTAGGAGCAAGAGCCACACTATACTTTTCTAATAGATACTGTTTTCCGTCATAGAGTGCTGCCATGGGGACATTTTGTAGTCTGCCATTGAGGACAAAGACGATAGTTTCAATTTGTGCTGAATCTAATTCTGTTTCAAATGGTTCGAGCAACCAGCCATAGATTCTTTGTAGAGTTGGCAATAGTACTTGAGTATTTTCAACGATTTCTCTAGGATCGAGGGGAGTAGTACTAAAAATATTAACCGCAGAATTGTTAATACTCTGGTTATAGAGGCTATCATATAGGGCATCTAAAGTCTGATTAACAGTAGTTGCCGAGACAGTCGTAGCATATCGCTGCAATGGTTTCCCTGCTAGGGAAAGAATTACCTCCAGTCGATCATCTAAGACAATAGGATAGATTACCGCAGCCTGAGGATCTAAGTCGTCGATTGTAACTGCCACATCTGCGGTTTGAGAACAAGGATCTTGAAAGAAATTATCTAATTCTGCCAGTTGGAGAGATTCGATCACCTGACGCGCCATCTCTAAATTATCGTTGCTACTCGGTGCAGATGAGGTTTTGAGAGGGGTCAAGGATTTGAGTGAGGAGGAATTATTTTCAGCTAATAGTAAATTAGCTAGGTGCAGATATACAGGCTTCACTTCTTGACGAAAGTTAAACTGAACTACTTGGTTATTAGCATTTAAATCGGTACGCAAAGACTGAAGAGTATTAAATGCCAAGGTATAGGCAGTGATCGCCTCATCTGTTTTACCTTCTTTTTCCAGAAGTTGTCCTAATTGAGATTGCCAAAGATAACTTACCTCGCGCGCGTCACCATTGATATTATGAGCCAGGGCAACAACTAATGCTTGGTTGGTTAACGAGATCGCCTTAGCTTGCTGTCCATGCTGTCCATAATATTGACCCAAATAACCCAAGACATAACTTTCTCCCAATTTATCTTTAATAGTGCGGGCTTGTTTCAGGGTATGGTGCAAGATTGATGGTACTCGCTCCGTTTGCTGTAGGCGAGTTAGACTCTGAGTGTAATTGATTTGAGCATAAATCTCTTGATGACTGGGAGGGAGTTTTCCTAGCTGCTCTTCAATAGTAGGGATTAAAGCCGCTCTAGTTCGACTCAGATTAGCAGTTAGTAAAGCGGAGAAATTGTCTGCCGCCTCGATTAATTTGGTTTCGTTGAGCCGTTGCCAAGATTGAATCCTCCGTTGAGTCTGTTGTTGCCACCAAGATTCAATTTCAATTAGGAGGGATAAATAATTAAGTTGTGCTTGAACTTTAGTCATCGGCAGAGATGACCGATGAGCATCAGCTTTTTGATAAGCTTGAAAAGCCAATAGATAAGGTTTGAGGGCAATTTTAGGTTGCTGTCGGTCAATAATTTCCGTAACCTGATCATAACTCCAGCGATCGCGGACTTGATTACCCAAAGCCCGTTTTACATTAGCTAATGCTACTAGTGTTGCCCCCAACTCTGATGATTGAGGGGGTGCCAATAAACTCAATTTAAGTAACTGGTTCGCTTGCAGTAACATACCTCGTCGTTGGGCTATGCCACCCAAACTACGCAATCCTACACCTTCAAATGTATCTATTCTGGTCTGATGTGACCAACTTAGAATTAGCTGGTCTAATTGAGAACTATCACATTCGGGATGCTCTACATCAAAAGCTTTAAGTACAGTTGTGCAAGCTTGGGAATATAGCCCTAGATCTTGTAAAACTTGAGACTGGTTGATCAAACTCTTAATTCTTCCCAGACGATCTCCTTGGGATTCAAATTCTGCTGCCGCGGTTTTCCAGGTAACTGCTGCTTGGGTTAATTCCCCTATACGATAAAGATGCTGTGCCTTAATAGCTAAGGTTAAGGCATCAGGTTGAGATTGAGCTGGTAAACCAAATATGATGGCTAACCAGCCAGAGAGAAGAAAAATTAGAATCCGACGGGGTAGGCTATAACGCATAAGTAGGTAGCACCATCTAGTAGGTAGTAGGTAGTAGGTAGTAGGTAGTAGGTAGCAGGTAGCACCATCTAGTAGGTATAAATATTTATTCTTTCTAGAGGGAATTTTAACTTTCTTCAAAAACAAAGGCTTTAGCCGCATGTAGTCTCCCGATTTATCGGTGAGATGAATTTTTGACAGGGTTTACATTTTCATTACTAAATCTTTATACAGCAAGGGCTTAGGGCATTGTATAATGACCAGAGAACCAAGAAAAACCAATATCTCTAATGTATAAGGTTTCCAAAAGGAACAATTCGACGCAAGACGATAACCAAGTCAGAAATACATAATATTTAGTCGTTTTGAGGGTTTTGGAGTAAAACATTAGCTCAGTTGTGAATATGTTTTGAGGCGGGACACGCCTCGCGTGGAGATGGTGTTAGACGAGCCTCTTGTAGGAACGCTACTGTCTGTGAAGCGCGCACCCACCGAGAGTCTTTCGGGACTGGTAGGAATCCCTAACTTTTTAGTGACAGGAGGATGTCAAAAAAGGTCGTATTGCAGTTGAAAATAAACTCCACCCTCCTGTAAAGAACTACCTTCGGAATCATCATTAATCAAAGGAAACCCCCAGTCTATTCTGGCTGATAAACTTTCTGGGGTTTGTAAGAGTAGACCAAACCCAGTTCCAATTAAAGTAGAAAACTCAGTATCCTCATCATCGGCATTCCAACCAGTACCAAAATCGACAAAGGGAGTAACCTGGAGCGTCGCGTTAATTTTAGAGAGACGAGCAATTGGTAGTCTTAATTCCGCCACAGCTAAAAAACCATTATCTGTCAGCAAAGCATCTTGGCTATAGCCTCGAACAGAAGTAGCACCACCCAAACTGAACTGTTCTGTCGAGATTAAGGGATCTGCTGATAATTGTAATTCTGAACGGAGCAGGATCGTTGAGCCAATAGTAGATGTTGTTTTGGGTCTATCCAGCAGCCGTAAATAAGAGAATTGTCCCCGCCAACTAAAGAACTGACTATCAGGTTCAGACTCAAGAATAGTAGCATTCAAAACATCTAAACCAACATTAAACTGAGAACGGAGAGAAAATACTTGCTGACGATTACGCTGTAAATATTCTTGACCAAGACTTAAGATCGAAGTACGAATTTCTCCATTTTCGTTGGCACCAGAAGTTAGGGCTTCTGGCTCATCTAAAATCGTACCTTCACTTTCCCTTCTCTCTGCTGCAATACTGAGTGCTAGCTCCTTACTTACTTCGGGGGTTGCTTTTTGCAATACAGGTTGTTTCCAGGTTAAATTATAATTGCGGGATGCAATATCAATATCTAAGTCCTCAAAAGAAGACTGTATGATTTCATTTTTCCCGAAGCGAAAATCAAAGCTGAGAGAACCATCTCGGGTATTGAGGGGAAGGCTGTAACCTCCGCCAAATTGATTACTACCATCCGTGTTGTCATAAGATAGGCGAAATTGATCACCAATACCCAATAGATTAGATTCCTCCAGACGAATTCCCCTCTCAAAGGTGCCAATGCTGATATTGCGATTGTTATTCAGATTTAGTCCCAGAGCAAAAGTATCAGCAGTAATTACCGATACAGTCAGCAAGTTGGTTCCTGGCTCAATTCCTGCTGCCAACTCTGCGTTTAAGCTTTCAATCAAGGGGTTGAGTTGGAGTAATTGCAGCGCAGATTGTAGTTGATTTATGTTTAGAGGGGGAGTGGTTTTTTTTTCTAGACGATCACGGATATAACTTTCCTTTAATCTCCCTTGAACTACGTTGACTTCTATGTCAGCTAGACGACCTTCAATTACTTGAATTTGAACCGTTGACGAATCTAAACTTTGTTCAGGGACATAAGCTCCAGATGTGATATAACCCTGGCTTACATAAAGCTCCGTAATCTTGTTGGCAGCCTGTACTAACTGGGCAAAGGAAATTGGTTTGCCAACAAAATCAGCGATCGCCTGATTTAATTCTCCCTGGCTCAAGACAGTATTGCCGATAAAGTCAAATTTCTCGATCACAATTGTCCCAGGAATATTTAATAAAGACTCAGGTATCGGAGGGGCTGGCAGGGAATCATCTAAAGGATTGGATCTGGGGGGTAAAGGCTGAGGTCGTTTAGGTTGAGGGCGATCAGGGGTTATGGGCTCAAAACCTTGTGCTGTTACAGAGTCAGGGACTAAACAAGCAATCAACAACCATAAGCTACTAGCAAAAAGTCTTTTCCTTCCTCTCGTCGATATGTTGACGTTATGGAATTGTCCAACTCTTTCGTTAGGTTCAATCATCCCGTGGAGAAGTAATCTCTGACCCATAGCAGATAACTGGAAACTAAAAATCATTGTCCAACCTGATGCCAGAAGATATTGTACTTTTGATCGATAATCCTGTGAATTTTGAGTTTGGCTATTCTTGAGGATCAATAATCTAAAAATTTTGCTTCAAACCATCCGTTTAAGACGTTTCTTCCGTAATCAATGTATCATCAAACATCTGCCATGTTATATAGATTACATCACAGTGATGGAAGATATATGCAGAAAGAGAAACATCAAAAATATCTTCCAATCTATAACTTGAACTACTTACCTCGACTGAAATGAATCAACGTTAGATAATTCTAATTATTTGTCAGAGAAATTGTTAACTATTTTCAAAAAGTATTATTTTGTATTGTTTGTAAATAATACTTTCATCTTTGTTCACTATCTACGAT
Source organism: uncultured Pleurocapsa sp. (assembly GCA_938015355.1). GTDB lineage: Bacteria > Cyanobacteriota > Cyanobacteriia > Cyanobacteriales > Xenococcaceae > Waterburya. The sequence continues at coordinate 4,296 of CALLPS010000163.1, read as the reverse complement.
AAAGTTGATGATTCAGATCAGGATCTCTTAATCTAGTGAGTGATTTTAAATCACAATTCTTTGGTATAATTGCGATCCCATAACAGTATATTTACCCCTACTGAGAAGTATGAAATCTGGCTTTTAAAACTGTGAAAGTCTATAACATTGAACCATGATTAACTTAAATTCTCTGATAGCTTTAGCAACAACACCCACGATTGCCGTCATGAGTTTAACTTTACTGCCACAGTCAGGAACAACTGCTAATGCCGTAAATGTGACTTGTGATCAGCAAGCTGCTATCCCTGAGGTAATAGCTACTCTATCTAATCAAAAAATTTCGCAAGTTACTACCATCTTATCGTTTCTGCCTGAATATTTTTCAGACCAAGAAGCGTCATTAGAATGTCAAAATACTGCCGCCAAGCTGAACACTTTCTACAATCAAGGCAAAATGAACTATTTGGCAAGCGACATCGTTAATGAAAAGCCTGTAGTCTGTGCTGTAGAAAGGAGGGGTTTAGGTTGTGACAGCTACAATAGCGGCATTCTGTTTTCCTTGAGTAAGTCAGTAAGTCCCAGCGAGCTTTTGTTTGATATGTTGGGCAGCAATTTTAAAGGTTCTGAATTACCTTCTTCTCGAACCGTAAGTCGAATTTATACTGACTTAAGACCACAATGGTGGCCTTTTGAAAAGCGTTAGCAACTAAGAGTATCAGTTTGAGTGACTGAAAGTGTCTGATAAGTCCCACTCCCAAAATTAGCGACACTGTCTTTTCCCTGCTTCAGCTATTTTGTAATCTGGTTTGATTTCGATGGCTCTTTCAAAGGCAGCGATACCAGATTTATATTGTTCTGACTTACACCTAGCCTTCCCTAAATGAAACCAAGTTTGAGATTGCTGTGCTTCGTTTAATTGGACGTTTTCTAGCAAATTTTCAAATGTTTGTTGTGCTTGTTGGAATTGTCCTGCTTTAATTAAAGTCATCCCTTTCCCTATATGAGCAGAGAAATAATTAGCTGAATAGGTAATGGCTCGTTCATAAGATGCGATCGCATCTTGGTACTGTTCTTGTTGGCGATAGCCATTGCCCAGAAAAGTTAATGCTACGGCAAACTCACCACTAATGCTTTCTTTTCCCCTCAATGCTTCCATTTCCTCCAGTACTTGAATAGCTTCTTTAATTACAGTAATTGAAGCGCTCTCTCTACCCAAAGCCTTCAGTGATTCACTTTTGTTGATTAAAAAAATAGAGTCAGTTTTATTTAAAGCGATCGCTTTATCAAATGCAGCGATCGCTTCAGGATATCGTTGAAGATTATGTAAAGCCTCTCCTCGGCAATTCCAAGCATAAACTGCCGTCGGATCAATAATAGTAGCAGTAGAGCAAGATTCTCTCATTTCTTCATATTTTTTTAATCCAGCTAATGCATAACCTCGATTAGTCCAGGCTTGAAAGTAATTACTATTAATATTTAATAATCGATTATATTCAACAATAGCTTCGGTAAATGATTTTTGCTGGAGGAGTTCATTGCCTGTTTGAAAAGCAAATCTAACTTTGAAGCGGTTACTTATATTGTTGAAAAATATAGTTAGTAGACCAACAAAAGTCAGCAATAAAAAAATATTTTTGAATTTAAACCAGCTATTTTTAGCTTCTGCTGGTGCAGTGGTTCGGGTATCCGAGGAATTCTGCATTGTTTCTGGAACAACCGAAACCAAACTATGAGATCGAGCCAGTTGGTTTAATTCTCTTGTTACCCAACTGAGGTTGAATACTGACTGATAGATGGTATTAGCCACTATTAGCCTACCTTGTTGCCTAACCACAAGACCCATATTAAGTAACTCTTGTTGTTCTTGGCTTTGATCTTCTAAGACTAGTTCAGCTAATATCTTTTGATAAACTGCAAGCAACTCAAAGGGTTGACATTGGCAATTATTGAGCAGGCGCTCTTTGATCGTTTGCAGATGTGATCTGAGTTGATTGTTTTCCCAATCATTAATAATCTTAGTTTGAACTAAATTATCGATTTGCTCATTTTCTGGCTGAGGATCTAGATTATTGGTATTTTCCGCCAGAAACGCAAATAATTTCCGAGTCAAAAAAGACTGTCCTCCTGTCCAAAAAAGTACTCGAGCTAGAGTCTTTTCTGAATAGTCTTTCTGGCTTTCAATTTTTAGTAATTTTCGCTTAATTTCTAGAAATCCTGCCTGAACTTTTTGCGAATAATCTAGCTGTTCTCTTGATTTGGACGATGGTTTATTGAGAGAAATAGCCGCTCCTTGTGTTTGAGTAATTTGATCGTTATTCCCATTTATCATTACTGACTTCTCATCCATAAAACTCATAAGTTCCGCCTCAGTAAGGGATTCTGGTTTTAAATAGCGCAGGAAAAAGTTGACTGTACTTTGCTTTAGCCATCTTTTGGCGATCGCTAATTCGCCAAATTTACTATTAGTATAGTTTTGCTCATCCAAAATCGCCTGAATTTGTTGCTCACTCAATAAGCCAGCTTGTTTAAAATACTGACCAATAGGTTGCTGAGGTTGATCAACTATTAACCTAGACCAATGTTTTTCGAAAAAATTGGCTGTTCTAGAATCAATTATTTCCTGAATAGCCAAAATCTCGCCTATTTTCAGTTTGTTGCCAGTTAGCTTCTGCTGTTTGAGAGCATGTTCTAACTGCTTAGCAGATACTAAACCTGCTTGTTGTAAAACTTCCCCCAAAGGAACTTTATTTTGCAAATAAGACACTATATTTGATCAAAATTGCTTGCTAAAAATGAAATTTATCAATAAAAAATAATTAATAAATTGTCTAGTATGATTAAGACAAACACATTAAGTGAGACTATGTTAATGAAACTCCTTCAATACAGTCTTCTTACAAGATAAACAGCCTATTAAACACGTCAGTATTAATATATGTAGTCCACATTTATTAATAATTATATTTAAGCTACACACTCGTCATCGGTTTAAAAATTTTATTTCGATTTGAACATTGTAATGTGAAACTTATCTTGATTGGACAACATATTTTAACAATAGGTCAAATAAATGATGTATTAACCGTTTGTTTTCGGAAATATCACTGATAAGTTGACTAATTTTCTGGCTAGAAGACAAAATTTTTGGATATATGGTTGACTTCGACCTTTAATATGCTAGTATGTATTTCGTGGCAATTAAAGGAATAACTTTTAACTTCAACGAAAGATTGGGACTGTAGTTCAGCTGGTTAGAATGCCTGCCTGTCACGCAGGAGGTCGCGGGTTCGAGTCCCGTCAGTCCCGTTATGCGCTATGACTTATGAACTCTCGCCTTAGCCTCCTGCGAGACGAGGCGTAGCATTACTCAATCCTTACTCAAAAGAGGGTATAACGAGTAAATAAAAAAGAGTAAATAGAGAACAAACATACCCCAATTATTTGGGCACTTAAAATAGGTACAGAAAAAACAGGCTGCATCTTACCGCATCATTCATAACAGTCGAATTAAAATCAAGTCAATCTACATACCCTTAGTAATGGCAGCAATCCATAAATGGGATGGACAAAGGCTATACCTGGCATTAGATACAACAGTTCTATGGAATCAATACTGTATGATTCATCTTTCAGTTATTTGCGGAGGTAGAGCAATTCCTTTGTTGTGGAAAGTAATGGAACACAAAAGTTCTACCGTGGCATTTCGAGAATACAAACTAATGCTTAGGCTTTCACATCGACTGCTCCATAAGTATCCCGATGTGATGCTTTTAGCTGATAGAGGCTTTGCTAATCATGAGTTAATGAGCTGGCTGAAAATGAGTCAATGGCACTATTGTCTGCGTCTTCCTTGCGATGTCTTTATTCATGGTGCAAGAAGACATCCTATCGAATTAAAGTATCTTTGTCCTCCCCAATCAATATCTCTGAGGGTTAATTCGTAATAATGATTTTCGTCGAGGAAAACAATCATTCAGGTGTAAAAACTGTGGTTGCCAATATGTAGAAAACCCAATTTCTAAGCCATACTCAGTAGAAGTTAAAAAACTCTGCTTAAAATAGACAGATTAAAGCTGAGTATATCAAAACTCATAATGGCACTCACAAACTTTACGAACACTCTCTTAAGCTATTGTTCCACTCTTTTGTCCAATATGGACAAGGTATATAATGTATGTTGCTATTGGGCTATATTTAAGGCGAATTTAAATAGTACCAATTATTTAAAAATAGACGTTGTTATGGTCAGGTCAGGGGTCTGAGGCAGGGGCAACATAAACTTCAGAATTAACTTCCTAACCGATGAATTTAGTA
>CALLPS010000162.1 GCA_938015355.1 uncultured Pleurocapsa sp. | reverse complement strand
TCAATGCAAATAATTGCTGCTCTCTCGGTAATCAGGTCATTATTAGATATAATTCCTAATTGCCAAGCAGCAGTTTCGATTTGATTATTACCCATATGAATTGCTGGTCAAGTGGTATATCAGAGTCATCGGTTTACTATTTACTATTGTCAACAACCATCTTAGATAGCGGCAAAATTATAGTAAATATCAATCTCTACTGTATTGATAAATTCCCAAAATGACGACCCAGATTACAACTAACTTTAGAATTTCAAGGTTACATGTCAAATATATAAAAAATATCCCACAAAATGAAGTAGGAGTAATGGATCATTAAAGCATTAGACAAAGTTCACTATCTTCAATCATTTTAAATAGTTGTAGTTTGTTTCAAGCAGCATGTTGTTTTGGTTTAGTCACTAAATCTAATTGTCTACTACTTTTAGAAGGTAGGGGAAGATTATGGCTACTATGAAAATCCTGTTGAACTTTGTAAGTAAGGCGGGGCGATACTTGACGGACAATCTGAGCCAATAGCTTATCTCCTGTCCCTTGAACTAATCGCGGAGATAATTTTGCCACAAATTGAGGAAATTCAACTTCGACTTTTAAGTCGAGTTCCCAATTTACTTGGGTAATACGATCAAGACTTGGGTGCCGAGAAACTAAACTCCTACTCCATGTTTGAGTTGAGTTAATAGATGTTTCTTGCAATTTCATGACAGCATTATAATTCACCTCATATCCCGCATCATCATTGTCAGGAATAGGAATAGTATACATTCGGTAAATTCTTCCTTCTGGGGGAGCTAATACTATGCCAATTTTTGGTTCAACTTCATAGCCAAAAGAACCATATTTACCCACAGTTAAAACATAGCCATTATCATCTAGAGGATCGACTTTCATCGGTTGAGCACAGCGACAAAACCAACCTTCATGGGCATTGAGATATTCAGCAACAGTATCAACATCGCTATGCATGTCCATTCGTCCTCGAAAACTTACCTCAAAGACAAATGTGTTTTGCTGTTCAATAGACTTGTTATATTTGAGTTGTATCGAATCTGCTAAAGAAACTTTCAAAAACTTATTTTGCGGATGATTGATAAATTTAGACTGCATCTCTTTCTCTACAATAGCATTATGGAAACTGCCTTACTGTTAATATGATTACAATAAAGGTGTTAATAACTAGCTAAACATCTTTTTTTAGTAGTAGGTGTGATTAGGATTTTTATGAAAGTATTCGTTGCAGGAGCTACGGGAAAAACTGGTAGACAAATTGTTAAACAGTTAATTCAGCAGGATTTTTCTGTAATAGCATTAGTTAGAGATCACAAAAAAGCCAAGGCAATATTACCTGCGGCTACGAAGTTGATCGTCGGGGATGTATTGCAACTGCAAACTTTTGAGACTTCTCTTGCTGATTGTAGCATTTTGATATGTGCAACGGGTGCTAGCCCTAGTTTTAATATTATTGCTCCCTATCAAGTAGATTTTCAAGGAACGAGAAATTTAGTAGATGCAGCCAAAAAACATGATATCAAGCATATAGTTTTGGTATCTTCTCTCTGCGTTTCTAAGTTTTTTCATCCTTTAAACTTGTTCTGGCTAGTTCTATTTTGGAAAAAACAGGCGGAAAAATATATTCAGTCCAGTGGTATTGAATACACAATTGTCAGACCAGGTGGACTCCGAGACGAAGATAATTCTGATAATATTCTTATGTCTCAGGCTGACAGCTTATTTCAAGGAAGTATTTCTCGCACTAAGGTAGCCCAAATATGTGTAGAAGCATTATCACAACCATTGGCTAAATCAAAAATAGTCGAGATAGTTGCCAGTCCAAATGCAGCAAGTACAACTTGGTCACAACTATTTCCCAATTCTATTTAAAATTGATATCTGGTAAATTCAATAATTCCAGGCTAACTTTAAAATTTCAAATTTCTAAAAGGTTTAAGACAAGTTTTTAATCAGACTACAACAAGATGCAATTAGCTAATAAAGCCAAAAAGTTTTTTTATACAGGCTGTTTAATATTACTTCTGGTAAAATTGGGCACTTTTATTCAGCCTCAGACAGGCTCTAATTGGCAGTCTTATCAGCAAACATTAAGCAAGCTGCTTAAATATATGCAATCCGATAAACGAGGAACAATATCTGGCGATGATGTTGCAGTTAGTTTACGTGGTACTCAACCATTAGTTATGGAAGGGGGAGATCCCTATATTAGAGCCTTAATGCGTACTATTACTGCTAGCGAGGCAAATGTCTCTCGTCCATACAATGTGATATATGGCGGAAAACAGGTTAATGATCTTAGTCGTCATCCCGAACTCTGTGTCTCGATTGTATCTGGTCCTAATATTGGAAATTGTAGTACTGCTGCTGGACGATATCAAATGCTCGATTTTACCTGGAGCATACAAGCAAAAAAGTATCACCCTCAGCCATCAGGAATTTGGCGATGGAAGACTTATAGTTTTGAAGCCGAATATCAAGATGTAGTAGTTCACGATTGGTTAAGTGACTCCCAAGCATGGGGAACAAATATTCCTCAATTACTGCGACAAGGGGAAATAAGTCAGGTATTGCGATTACTTTCTTCTACCTGGACAAGTCTAGGGTATGGCATAGAAACTAATTCTATGAGTAGTTACTTACCCGAGATTTACCACAATATGTTGAGAGAAGAACTAATTTGAATCGACATTTTGATAAATATTTTAGGCAGACAATAGGCAGCATAGTAATATACTAAGATTCATTCAAATCTACTTACATATTTAAAAGTACTATTGTTGATACTTCGCGTAATTAAAGTCACTACTACATTGATGCATCTTCATAAACACTAATTATTTCCTGCCTCAACGAACAATTATTAACGAATAAAAAAAATAACCAGTTTAATTACTCTATCTTAAATTAAGCTTACATTAGATTGGTCGTAAAGCTTTAATTGTGTTATTACAGAGCTGATTAGTTTGATTATCAGTAAATTATCGGAGCTGTGATTAAGTCAGTAAAATAATGTGGTGATCAAAATACAAAAATAAAATTCTCAAAGAAAATTATATGTATAACTAAAGTGAAAATTTATATTCCCCTACTTTACTCAGAAAAAATCAAAAGACCAGGTAAACAATTTTTTCTTTATCAGATTTTAGGCGAAGATTTAGCTATATTGTTATTATCTTTTGCCTGTTTTAGTGCCCATCCACTGTCAAATGCGATCGGACTATTTTTGCTACAAATTGCTTTCTGGTGTATTTATGAAATTGGGTATATAGAAAATGATATAATTGGCGAAAAATTTGAAGACAAAGCTGTACTTTCGTATAATTATAGTTCTTACCAATATTCACTTCGCTGGTGGCAGCCCTGGTTATGGGCTTTTTCTTTATCGGTTTTAGGTATTAGCGTTCTTCATCAAGATATAGTTGTAGAAAGTAATTTTATAAGTACTTTGATATCAAGTGATTATAATCATAATCTATTTTATCTACTCGAAATATTTGAAGGCTTCTTAGTTTGGATTGTTTTTTTATTAGTTTTAAGATTAATTTTTTACATTTACAATCACCTTAATAAACAAAGTCGAGTTTGGTTCTATTTATTACTACAAAGTTGTCGTTATTGTGGCTTTTTAGTTCTGCTAACCACTAATATAATTGGACTAATGTTTTTAATTAGTAAAATTTTAACTCGTTCGATTCAATATATTTTATATCGCTATATGGGAGGAAAGAGTGGTGACTGGCCAAAAGACTTTCCACGGTATTTCTTTTGTCTTTTAATCTATTTGTTTTTGCTATTTGTGATTACTATTAATAATCGTGATTTGTCTTTAATCATGAATTATCAAGTTCCTTTGATTGTTGTCTTCTGCCTATTACGAGGTGTCAGACACTTTAAAAAAGTATTTTCTCAGTTTATTCATGTTCGTGAAGATGGTTCTAATCAAGTTATTTAAATAGCTATTAATTAAGTAGATAATCTTTTTTTTGCTACTTATCTACATTTTATGCTGTAGTTTATGGACTAAATTAGAGAAAGGTTGCCAATCATTTTCTTCAGTAATTGCCTGCCATACCGATTCAATAAGTGGTCGCATCAAAGCAGTTTGTGGATTATAATTTACAAGGCGATCGCTAACTAAATCCATTTCAACAAGAGGTATCTGATTGAGACATTTGCGATAACAATTGCGCCAGTTAGCTGTTACCTGCGGATAAAAAGTTGCATTTTCTAAGATCAAATTACTGTGCGATCGCCAACTAGAATTAAATCCTTGAGCTAGTTCAGCAAAAAAGTCATGATAACTAATTTTAGTATCTCTTAATAAATTAATTGTTGCCGTCAATAACTCATTACCTAGTATTCCTAAATCATTACTATAACCAAGTTTTTTTAACATTAATTGTTGATAGTGTTGTTGGTAATAATCATCAAATTGAGATAGTCCAACTTCAAGCTCAGATTGTGCCATAACCATTGCCAAAGGCAACTGCAATATTTCTAAGTTGAACTTACAGATATAGGGCTGGTTACCATAACTATAGCGTCCACCATAATCAAAGCTAGCTGCGGTAAATTGAGTATCATAAGCTGGAATAAAGGCATAGGGACCATAATCAAAACTTTCTCCTGTGATCGACATATTATCTGTATTTAAGACACCGTGACAAAAGCCAGCAGCCATCCACTGTGCAGTCAAATGGGCGATCCTCTTGACTAATTCAGCATAAAAATTACTATATTTATCCTCAGTATCGGGAATGTCTGGATAGTAAACCGCAATTACACTATCTAATAACTTACGAATTAGATCCCGACGTTGAAGATAATGTAACCTTTCTAAGGTTCCAAAGCGAATATGAGACTTACTTAGCCGAACTATCACGGATGAGCGAGTGGGAGAAGGTTCATCACCCCGCCACAAAGATTCTCCAGTTTCAATTAAGCTTAAACAGCGAGATGTCTTGACTCCTAATTGATGTAAAGCTTCCGCAGCCAAAACCTCTCTTACTCCTCCCTTGAGAGTTAGCCTTCCATCAGCAGTTCGAGAATAAGGAGTTCGTCCCGAACCTTTAGTTCCCAGATCGTATAAATTATTGTCTACTCCACGAATCTGCCCATATAAAAAACCCCTGCCATCTCCCAAAAATGGGTTATAGGCCCCAAATTGATAACCATGATAACGTAGCGCGAGGAAAGGTCTTACGGCGCTAAACCTCCCAAAAGCATCGATAAAATGACCATCTTCAACTAAATCAGGTGACAAACCCAATAAAGGTAATAATTTATCATTTCGGAAACGGAGGAAATGGGCAGGAAATTCAGCAGCAGCGACTACATCGTAATAATCGTCTCCAAGATTTTCCATCACGGGTTCATACTCAATGTTTAGCCAAGGATTAGAGCTTTTTTCCATAGACTTATAGTTATATAGTTAAAACTAAAACTTCATTACTCTAACTCTAACTTTAAAGAAGGCATCAACCGTTGTAAATTTTTGAGAGACTTACCTTGCCAAGGATTTTTTTTCGCACCGATAACTACCATCTGGATATTTTTGCGCTTTCTCACATTAATCACAAATTTGGACAAGATACTAATTCCAGAACTGTTGAGAAAATTTAATTCTTTAAGATCCAAGACAATTTTTTCTGGTTCTTGTTGAGCAACGTTGTTAAGCAATTCAAATATTGAGGCATATTCTGCACTACCATTGAGTCGTAGGGAACCATCAAAAACAATATTATGAGATGCTTTGTCATATTTGACTTGATAATTCTCGGTTTTAATCTCCATGGTTATTAAAAAATGAATATTGTGATCTATGTGATTCAATTATCAATGAGTTGATATTTTTAAATTGTCTATATCCAAACCAAAATGTATTCTCGTTCAGCTATTCTAGCCTTGAAAAAATTAAAATTAAATTGATAGCTGTACTGTAGTTGTAACTGCCATGTCAGTAGATTGATTGAATAAGGGTTCAAACTTCCAGCCAAGTTTTGCCCCATAATCATTCAACATAGTCAATAAGCCTAAGTTAGATGTGGTATGACTTTCTTCTAAGGCATTTTTTTCTAATTGAGCAAGATACATTTCACTAGGATCTCCATTAAGCAGTTTTTTAATTTGTTTCTGAAAGCACTGGGTTTGCTTAATCGTAATACTGTTAGTTAGTTGAAAAACAATTAAATTGGGGTTTAAGTGGATTTGAATACTAATGGGAAAAGAAGATGTCTCTACGCAGTATTTCATGCCATTCTCTAATAATTCGTTAGCAATATAACTGACCGCGCTCTTGACTTCCGCCTGCTTATCCGTAGCTAGTTGCTCACAGTTATCATCGAGAAAAAAAGTACTGAGGTAATCAGCTAAAAAATCTGCGGACAAACAATTATTCCGCCATCTCTGACGTAGAGGTATTGAACCTGGAGAAAAGCTTAAGATTAGATATTCTTGACTAGATGATAAATTTTGCATGAAGTCGCCGAATGTCTGCTTAATAGCAATTTTACTGGCACTCATATAGCTAGTTAATATATTTATTGAGAATAATATTTAGATTTTTCTGAAAGCTATTTACGTTTAAAGACAACTAGTGTGATATCGTCATACACTTGTTCTACTCCAATATGCGATCGCAAATCTTGAATAATAGTTTGCCGAATTTCTTGAGCGGATTGTTGCCAGTTTTGTCCCATCACAGTACAAAGCCTCTCTAAACCATAATGTATCCCTGCGTAATTTTCTGCCTCAGTAATACCATCAGTATACAAAACCACTGCGTCATCTTTCTCTAGAGGAATTTGGGCTTGAAAGATAAAATCTTCAATTGTTTCTTCTAAACCAATGGGAAATCCTAAATCCACTGTGTCTATTCTTTCAATTACTCCTCCAGTGCGTACGATTAACATTTCTTCATGTTGACCACTAATGCGAAGCAGACCATCGTAATAGTCAACTAATGATAAAGAAAGATTCTTATCAGAATCCATGCGCTCCACGTTCTTATAAATAGTACGATTGAGTACCTCAAAGAATCGTTTTGGATTAGTTTCGTTATTCTCAATTAGAGTACGAACTGCGGTCTGTACCATTAGCATCAATACCCCACTTTCCAAACCATGTCCTGAGACATCCCCAATACCAATGATAATGCGTCCCTTATGTTGTAATACATCATAGTAATCACCTCCAATTTCAGCAGCAGATTCAGTGAAACCTGCAATTGACAAAGCTTCGATTTGATTAAGTTCCTTTTCTTTAGGTAATAGCATCGTTTGCAACCGTTGCGTAATCTCTAACTCAGTACTAAGGCGCGTATTTTCAGCTTGGAGACAATTATTGAGCTTGCTAATTTTTTGGTTTGCTTGAGCCAACTGTCTGATGTACAGTGATTCTTGATCTCTTAATCTTTTTTGTTCTAAACAAGCTCCTAATCTTGCTTTGAGTAATGTCGTATTGAAAGGTTTTGCTAAATAATCTGCTGCGCCCATTTCAATACATTTGACCACGCTATCAATCTGATCCAAAGCTGAAATCATAATGGTAGGAATATGCTGCCAGGGACTATCACGAATCCATTTAAGAACCTCATAGCCATCCATCTCTGGCATGATAATGTCTAGCAGAATTAGGTCATAGGAGCCTGTTTCAATCATCTGAATTGCCTGCTTGCCATTTGCTGCGGTAGCAACTTGATAATTCTGGGCTGCAACCTGACGAGCCAGAAATTTTCGATTAGTTATGCTGTCATCCACAATTAAAATGGTGTAGTTATAGGTTCCTGCCGATGTTTCAAGATTGATCGTAGACAGCAAATCACCATCAGCCATCACTTCTGTTTCTGCGCCCAAGATATCTGAAGAAATGTTGTTTTCTGGAGGTAGAATTTCAATAAGTCCTTTGATTTCTTCTAAGAGGCGGTTAGCTGCGCGGTTAATTTTTTCTACCTCAACGAGAAAATCTTCCTCTATCAGGGAAATTAAGTGTTGGCAATTGTCAATCACTAATTGAGTTGGTTTTTTCAACTCTATTGTTAACTTATTGCTGTTAACAATTGCTGGTAAGTTTAGCTGACTCTTAGGTAACGTTGCTAAATCAAGAAAACTATTAATTGAAGCTATTAGCTCGACTCCACATTCTCGTATCTGCTCTAGTTCATACAGATACTCACAATCGTGATCAATTTCTTCAATTTCTTCGATGATGATCTCGCTGTAGTCAATAATGGCACCAATGGACATACCGAGTTCTTGACGTAAGTGAGAAGTAAAAGATAACTGTGATTTATGATCAATGGACATAGAAAATGAACTTTAAGTGATACTGGAATAACATAACCAATTAACTTTGGTTTCTATATATTTTTGATTTAGTATAAATTGTTGATATTTTCAGACTTTCACCTATGATTCTCAAATTATTTGAGTAATAATCCTTTGAATCAAGATAAATTATCGATGATACATAGTGGTTTTATATAGCATTTGCTATAGATAGATAAATAAAAAGAAAGTGGATAGAACACAGATAGTTTGGTTATTTATATAATGCCCAAATTTCAGTGAAAAATAGCGATAGTTAATTTAGTATATTTTTTGCCCAAATCATTATTATTCACATCTTACATGTCTTACATAAAAAATTAATAAGTAGGTAGGCGTAATTAAATATAAAACCAAAATTAGGATCTTAATTTTGATGTTGATTATTTGCCTGTCTTGTATTCTCCACTACCTCACTACCCCACTACCCCACTACCCAAAGCATCTTCTAATTAATTTGACCCACCTACTTATTATCTTGACACTTACCGACCTAAACCAAAGCACTTTGCCTATATATAGTGATTCTTACATCGTCTTAAAGAAAGAAAGACCCCTAGTCTAAAGGTCACTCTTTCTTTAAATATAGTTATGTTATCTGACTCTTCAGATTATTTTTGCCAAGAAACCTTAATTGTCTCAGGTTTACCAATATTACCCTGAACGATAATACCTCGCTGGTTAGCATCAAGATGACGCACAATTTTGTATACAGTTTCGATCTCATCGCCTATTTGAGCTTTATCTGCAAGTTCAGCTAAAGTCAGAGGAGAAGACGTTTTTTCTAAAGCATCTACTACTTTTTTCTGAATTTCTAAAACTGCCGCTGCCGCTTTTTTCCCTGCTTCTACACCTGGTTGGTGATAAGCATTGATGTTCACTAAAGAAGCATAAATACTCACTCCTCTCTCATAGAGCGCAATTAAAGCACCAACAATCCGCTCATCAACTTTTGGGATGGTGATCGTAATCGAGTCTCTTTGCTTATCATTGAGAGCAGTACGAGTACCTAATAAGAATCCTTTAAGATAGTCTCCAGAAGTTGTTCCTGGTTCAATTTCGACAAACTCTCCTGTGCGATCTTCTAATACCTCAATAAAAGTCAAGAAGAAATTATTAACTCCTTCCCGAAGTTGCTGGACATAGGCATGTTGATCGGTAGAGCCTTTGTTACCGTAAACTGCAATACCCTGATTAACCACATTGCCATCGAGATCCTTTTCCTTACCCAGAGATTCCATGATTAACTGCTGGAGATAGCGACTAAACAGCAAAAGACTATCTTTGTAGGGCAGAATTACCATATCCTTGGCACCTCTACCATGTCCTGCACAGTACCAAGCCATTGCTAACAGTGCAGCAGGATTATCCTTAATACTATGTTTACGAGTTAGAGCATCCATCGCTTTTGCCCCCTCTAACATCGCTCTAATATCTATTCCCTGTAGTGCAGCAGCCACAAGACCTACTGGAGATAACTCAGAAGTACGTCCCCCAACCCAGTCTCGCATGGGGAAAATAGCGAGCCAACCTTCTCTTTCGGCGATCGCTTCTAACTTACTGCTTTTTCCTGTAATAGCAAAAGCATGATCAGCAAAGTCCAGATTATGATCAGTATAAACTTTTTTGACTTCCAGCATGCCGTTGCGAGTTTCGGGGGTACCTCCAGATTTCGAGATGACCGAGACGAGAGTAGTATTCAAGCGATCGCCAATACCTGCTACCACTTTATCAATTCCCGCAGGATCGGTATTATCAATAAAGTGAATCTTGAGAGGGGGCTGATTCGGTGCTAAAGCCTGAGCCACAAATTGAGGGCCCAAAGCCGAGCCACCAATACCAATAGAAAGAATATCCGTAAACTTCCCTCCCCCAGGAGGATGGACTTCTCCACTGTGTACCTTACGCTGAAAATCGATCACACTATTATTAGTGTCAATAATATCTTGTCTTAGTTCAGGGGTGGGAGCAAGATCAGGATCTCGCAGCCAGTAATGACCGACCATGCGGTTTTCATCGGGATTGGCGATCGCACCACCTTCTAAAGCTGTAATATCTTTAAATGCCTTGTCAAATTTGGACTTTAGTTGCCCAATCTGAGCCTCATCAAAGCTAATACGACTAATATCTAAATAAATACCTAAATCTTCGTTGTAATAAAGCCAGTCTTGATAGCGTTGCCAAAGTGCAAGATTGTCCATGTGTTTTTTATGTCAGCGCGAACTCTATCTGTAAGTTTAGTCGAATGCCCTGGTCTTTATACGCCGTTTTAGATTTTCTCCAAGATGTATAGCGTTTCTCGTATTTGCGAGGTACATCTCGATTGTGTTTGGGAACAGGGAATAGGGAATAGGCATTGGTGACAACTTAACGTTTCGTGCCGTTTGTCAATCGCTTTTAGGTAGCACCATCTAGTCAAAAAAACGGGAAAGATTAAATCTTTTGTTTCAAGTCTCATCTACGCAGCTCATCATATGAATTTCAAAATGCACTTTTGAACATACGAAAACCAAAAGTCACTATCCAAATCAAGGAAAGTGATTCACACAACTAAACACACAAATTAAAT
Organism: uncultured Pleurocapsa sp.; assembly: GCA_938015355.1. Taxonomy (GTDB): domain Bacteria; phylum Cyanobacteriota; class Cyanobacteriia; order Cyanobacteriales; family Xenococcaceae; genus Waterburya. The sequence continues at coordinate 9,016 of CALLPS010000162.1, read as the reverse complement.
TTTAATCCTTTAGGAAAAACTAGTAAATCAGAACGAAGCTACTTCACATCAGACATAATGATTGATTTTTCTCTTGCTATTGGTTGATATTCTGCTTGAGAAAAAGGTTTGATATCATCCAAAGTAGAATAAATCATCCTACACAACAACCGAAACCTTAAAGGGGTTGGAGATTGATTAATTCGCTCAACTTGCACATCCACTAATTCTGGATTTCTCACCGAAATATCAAAAATATTGCTTAATAAGTAACGGGGACAATAACCGACAATATAATGGTCTGGAGTGTGAAGAGTTAAAGCTCTGGTATCATATTCGTTCTGGAACTCGTTAGCCAACCATAATTTATCCCCCACTTGAAATTGTTCGATTTTTGCGATCGCACCTTCGGGTAAATATCGCAGTCCATGAGCAAAAAAGTGTAATTCGTATTTTCCTAACTTATCTGCTTCAGGACAAGGAAATACAGTTAAAGAATCAGTCTCTCTTTTGCCTTCACTCCGAGCAAGTAAAACCATGGGATCATCTTTATCAAGAGAAATATTTAACCGTTCAACAAAGCTTTTATATTCAGGACGAGAGCGAGACATTAAACGATTGGCAAAAACAGGAAATAAATGAGTTGAATAATAGATTTCGTCCCATTGAGGAAAAGAAATTAAAGGCTTAAAACCACACAGTTGTTCGGCATCTTTTGCTCCTTTAATATAGACAAACTTATATCTTGTTCCATCAAAAGTTAATCGACCGATGGGAAACCAAACCCGACTTGCGTAATCTTGCCAAGCTAGAAATAAGGTTTGAGGTTTGTTAGGTTTCATAATTTTCTTAATGATAGAAGCCGATTTTGATTGAATTCCAGAATATCTTGAGCAAACTTCGCTGCTATGGGAGAGATTCGCTTTCGAGGAATGGCTTGTAATATAAAGTTTATATTTTCCTTTGAGATACTCGCAAGACGATTTAACCAGACTTCGGTGATTGAAGGATAACGATTAGCCAATTCTTTAAATAATTCAAATGTTTTTAACGGTTTTTTGTCATTCACATCTCGATAGAATGCTGAAAAACATTTCTTGGCATAAGATTCTACAGAACGTACTTTGCGTTTGGCATCTAAAAATTCTCTGCCTAAACAGGAAGCATGATCGTAGGTTGGAGATAAATAAAGTATGTCAGGTAAATTAATTTCTCTTCTTTGCACAAAACCCCAGTTCTCATGATGACGATCTCCATTACCAATCAAAGCATCTAACAGAATGTAGCCGATAAATAAATCTTTGGCTGTCTTAATTCCCTCTGGAGTAGTCCAATCTGGAGGCAACTGCACTTGATTTGATTCAATGGCACTAAGCACTATATCAATAGTATGCTGCGAGGCTTTGTAGGTTTCATAGGTGGGATAGTTAGGAACAAGAGGAGTCAAAATTTCATTACCGTGAATCAAAGTACCACCTTGAGGAATAAAGTTACGAGATACTGTTCCATAATTACCTTCCCAAGTTTCAGCTAATTCATAGTAAGCATGGGGAAGTCCTAAAAGTTCGCATAATTGTTCGGCTATTTTCTCTGCCCAATCTTCTCCAGTATTAGGTCTAATTTGTTTGTAAAGACAGCGACCTAGTTCGGGATGTTTAAACCAAAATTTAGATTTACTTCCCATTGTTTCATCCTGAGACAATTGAGAGTCCTCTTGTCTCACGAAAACGCTCGAAAATTGCTGGGACATGATTAAAGCTTTAATCGACAGTATATGACTTACTTCTGCGCCATCTTATACATTTTCTCCGTCATCGCCATACTGGTTAAAGAACGTAATAGCAAAATAAACCAAAAAGCGGCAAAGCAAAAAAGTGCGATCATAATTTATATCAATATCCAAGTGCTATTAAGGTATTGTTAGTTTTTCTCTTACTATTGTTTGTTATCTTCATTAACATAAAACTGTCTCATTGTCAAATAACTATTAAATTCTGGTTACATTCAGATATATAACAGATTGTTAAGACAATCCATTTTTGCTGTCTTTGTAGCATATCTATTGTCAACAAGAAAATTTTTTTACCAAAGGACAAGCGTTGTAGAGAGTAAAAATATTTTTGGCACTGTAGTCCCTAAAGCCACATTGATTATAGCCTATAACCTTGCATTTACGTTATCTTGTGAGTAATGTTTTAGATTTGCTAAAGAATGTAAATATATAAATTTTTAAATCTAAAGCAATTATATAAAAGTTTTAGTTATTGAGAATAAATACTTAGAGGCGTTGTGATCGCATTTATCATTTACCCATGCTCTTTCTAATTCCACAATCTGATAAATTTAAAAGCACTTCCCGAGAAAGAAATATCTCTATCAAAATTTACATAATCTTCTCAGTAGCCTTCTCTATTTTTGCGCCATCTTATACATTTTCTCGGTCATTGCCATACTGGTTAAAGACTTCAGGAGTAAGATAAACCAGAAGGTAGCAAAGCAAAAAAGTGCGATCGCAACACCTTTTAAACTCCCCACCAGTAATACCGAACCTGATAATAAGCTAAATCCTGAAAGGCAAGTATAGATCAGGCTTTTTATCCCCAATTGGATTTGTTTGAGAGAACGTTCACTTTCGGTGGATCTGACTTTAACCTGAAGTTCACCCAAGTCTAAACGAGATTCCAGACGCATGATCGATGTTTGGGTGCGGTTAGGCTGCTTGAATTTATACTGGATAAAGTCTTTAGTTTGGCGAGCGAGAAGACCTAACATACCCCCCTGCTGTTGTTCAAAAGCAATTTGTTTTAAAAATGGCTGGGCTGCTGCTAATAGGTTGTATTGCGGATCGAGGGCGCGGGCAATACCGTCTAGGGTAGTTAAAGATTTGACGATAAACGTCATCTGAGGCGGGAGACGAAAGGGCTGTTGCTCAAAAATGGAGTAAACTTCATCGGTAATTTGTTCAAAAGCTCTGACATCGACAGGCTTATCCCGAAATTCTTCAATCATAAAGGCAATCATGCGCTTTACGGGGGTCATATCTGCCACAGGTTCAATTAAACCCATGTAAATCAGAGTTTCCACTACCTCATCGGTATCTTTTTTCAAGACAGCAAAAAATGTCTTAATCATCTGATCTTTGGCAATGGTTTTGACTTCTGCCATAGTGCCAAAATCATAGAAAATAATATCTCCCCGCGGACTAACTGCCATGTTACCTGGGTGAGGATCAGATTGAAAAAAGCCATCTTCTAATAGTTGTTTAAGATAGCAGGTAATGCCGAGCTGAATCACTTCCTGGGTGTCAATTTGGCTCGCTTCTAAAGCATGGCGGTTATCAATTTTGATTCCTGGTAAATACTCTAAAGTTAAAATCTTAGAGGTAGTATATTGCCAATATACTTGGGGAACAGCAACTCGGTGATAGTTCTGAAAATTTTGCCGAAAGCGATCAGCATTTTTCCCCTCATGAATATAATCAATTTCTAGATATAAAAGCTCAAAAAATTCACGATAAATCCCTTCTAAATTAAATTTTCTGATGTCTTTAACAAAGCGATTAAGCCATCTCACTAAACGATGTAAAATCTCAAAATCCAAGTTAAATAATTGAGCTAAACCAGGACGCTGCACTTTAATTACTACATCTTCTCCTGTATGTAACCTGGCTTTATGTACTTGACCCAAACTGGCAGCAGCCAATGGAGTGGAATCAAACTCGGCAAATAAAATGGAAATCGGTTTGCCTAATTCCTGCTCAATAACAGCGATCGCCAAATCAGAACTAAAGGGAGGCACACGATCTTGTAACTGACCAAATTCTTGAATATATTCAATGGGAATCAAATCAGCACGGGTGGATAGAGCCTGTCCGATTTTAATAAAGGTAGGGCCTAGTTCCAGAATATTGTTGACCAACCATTTCGCTATACGGTGCCTGCGTCGAGAAGAATTATTTCCTGTAGTCCGATTCCACCACAAAGAAAAAAGCAGTTTAGTGGCAATGCCGAAAATTTTAAGCTGGCGCGAAAATGGGGAATAAGGATAGCTGCCAAGGCGTGATCGCCATGGTTTTTTATTCTGGGACTTTTTATTCTGGTGCCATTTCATAGAAATATCAGAAAATCGATCGATTTAAAGATGAAATTAATTAAAAAATTAACAAGCGATCGATAATAGTCATTACCTAACATCAAATAACCTACCATTAGCCTAACTAATAGAGGGTTGAATTTGAGGTAATCTCAGTACAAAAGTAGTCAAAAACGTTGGAGATTGATCATGTAATGGTTCGCTAGTAACTTCAATCGTGCCATTCAAATGCTCGACTAAATACTGTACCAAAGTCAAACCCAACCCTGTTCCTGGTACAGCACGGTCAGTTACCCCTGTACCTCGCCTAAATTTATCAAAGATATGAGGGAGTTCCTCTGGTGTAATTCCTGCCCCAATGTTAGCTACGGAAATGACGATTTCTTCTTGCTTCGGAGTACCCTGACTGGATACCGACAATTCAATCGTGGTTTGGGGATCAGAATACTTCCCCGCATTGGACAACAGTTCGTTAAGAATATGTTCTAAACTTTCGGCATCAGTATGAATTTTCAAATCAGGTTCAGAAATCTTACTAACTAGACTAATTTCCCGCTCCTCTTGCAATTTTGCTGTAAAAAATCGCTTTAAATTATCAATAGCTTGATTTATACTTAGCTCTTGAGGTTTTAAGTCCAATTCTCCTGATTCGACCTGTTGTAGGGTTAATAAATCTTTAATCAGGTTATATTCACGATTCCATTCCTGCTCCAAAATATCCAAGTATTTTTCCCGCATCTGAGGAGATATCTGTGGCTGACGCAGCATTTTGATGGCTATTTTCATGCTGGTTAAAGGCGTTTTCAGCTCATGACTCATACTGTTCATGAAATCATCTTTTAACTGATTCACCTTTTGCAATTGCTTAATATGTTGACGCATTTTAGCGGATAATTTCGCCTGAACATCAAGACTAGACTTGAGTTGAGCAGTTCTGTCATCCACAATTAACTGTACTTGATTGAGAGTTTGATGGTGAATGATAGCGGTACTAATTTGAACTGCAACCCAATCAATTAAATCTAGTTCATCCTGGGACCAGTAACGAGGAGAGTCATGTTGTAATACAAAAAAGCCCAAAACCATTGCTGAGTCTGTTTCACTAGTTTTTTTCCCCATTAAAGGCATCATCAATAGTGCTGTCCCCCAAGGACGAAGCAAATCAGTAGTTAGGTCAGGAAAAGAGGCATCAGTATCAAAGTTTAGACAATTTGGCGCATTCCGCCAGGCTTCTTGGCACAAGTCGGAATTATTTAAGCTAAAAGATAATTCGGGCTGGGAAAGAGAATTTTTGCCTTGAGAACTCCACTGACAGGCTATTTTTGCGGTACCTTTGACTACATGTTTACTTCTACCTTTAGCTCTTAGAGGATTTTGATATTTCAACATCAGAATCAGACCTTGATCTACTTCCAAAGCTTTACCGACTTCAGTTAAACAATTTTGGAACAATAACTGAGGTTGATAACCTTGGCTAATTTCTCGACTTAAATTTTTGAGTAGAGTTTGATATCGGGACTTAGTAAGAGCCTCTTGCTGAAGTTGTGCTTGAGAAATTGCGATCGCTATAATATCTAAAGTCTGGGATAATAATTCCTGTTCCCCCTGACTCCATGGAGATGACTGGGACTTCAGCAATAAAACTAGCCCATTGGCTTGGTGTTGCAACTGAGTTGTCATTCCTAACCAAGCTTTTGTCGGAAATATATCTTGCAGCAAAGGAGCAATCGTCTCGAAAAGGGGCGATGATTGCTCGATCAGGGGAGACGTACTAGACGTACTAGAAACATCATGATTTACAGTCAAGTGGGCTAATTCCTTAACAGCTTGAGCTGAAATTAGATCGGTTTTGCGTTGCCAATAGTCAACCTGATTGATCTTAGATATATCAGCCTTGAACGAAACTATAATGCAAATCTCTGCTGCAAATACGCTAGCAATCTTGCTCGCCAAATCTGACAGAATTTTAGCGCTGTGGGAATTTTCTCGGACAACCTGTAGAATGGCTCTCTCAATCTGATCGATGCCTGACAATTGTTGCATAGTCTTAAGATAAATCTTGCCACTCCTTAGTTGAGTAAGGGATAAAACAAGGTCATTAAATTTTAACGAACCTTAATTGAGCTGATGGATCGCAGTTTTAAGGGGTTATCCTCTAGATTTAAAGAGAATTAATTACATACTCCGTAGGTTTCTATAGTCGTTCTAAATAGAAACCGTATGATTGGATAGATTGAAACAATGCCCAATCCCCAATCCCCCGAACAAATAACTGAGGTAGTACGGAAATTAATTAGAACGACTATACTTACAGAATTAGCATTCCCATTTTCGACCAACAAATCTATACTAGAGTAACTATTTTTACAATAATGTTGTTGAATAAATATGTTAGCTGATGAAGTTTGCTCAAGGTCGCTAAAGGAAGAATCACCACAAGTATTTTCTTGATTTTCTTATTCCTTATCCAATAAACATAGCCTGTAATCTAAAGTAACAGGGTTTAGTAGAAATATGCTCAAAAGCTGATCAACAGACCTTTTGGGACTATAGTTTTGCCCCTTAGGATTACTTATAAAAACTAAAAATGTTGAAATCCTTTATTTAAATTTAAGATTTTTGAATCCATAAAACCATCTAGATTGGTTATCTGAATCTCAGGTTTTTTCGTAATTTTACCGATAATGCTGGTATTTTTTCCTAACTCTCGCACTAAATTGTTAGCGTATTCTGAAGTCAGACACAACACGAGTTCAAAATCTTCTCCTCCATGAAGTACCCAGTCCCCAGCAGCTTTTTGACCTACGAGCTTAATTAACCCCGAAAACATAGCGAGACTGGAGTAATCAATCTCGGCACCCACTCCACTACAATGGCAAATTTGCCTCACTGCATCTGCCAAACCATCGCTGCTATCCATCCCTGCGATCGCAATTTCCTCAGGAATTTTCGCTAAATAAGGCAACACATCTAATCTGGGTTTTGGTCGTTGATGAGCTTTAATTAATTGATCTCGTTCCATTGTAGTCAAATTAGTTCCAAGGTGGGGATTGAGCAATAATTCCAATCCACCTCGGGAAAGTCCATGTAACCCAGTAACTACAATCGCATCTCCTGGGGTCGCTATACTGCGACGTATGGCTCTTGGTGAACTGACCTCCCCCAAGGCAGTAATTGCTAAACTAGCTACAGTAGAACGACAAATATCTCCCCCAACCAGAGGAGTCTGATAAAGCTGAAGACAGGCAGCCATTCCTTGATAGACTTCCTCCACCCAGTTAACGGTCTTTTCCCCTGGAAGAGATAAGCCAATGGTAATTCCCAACGGAGTTGCTCCCATAGCGGCTAAATCCGATAAATTAGCTGCCGTAGCACGCCAACCAACATCAAAAGCGGTCGTCGTGCGATCGCTAAAATGGACTCCATCCACTAAAACATCAGTGGTCACCACCAAAGATTTATCAGGATCGGTAGCTAAAATCGCTCCATCATCCCCAACCACCCCAGAAGGACAAAAACGCTGCAATCTCTCCAATAAGCCATGTTCACCTAAATCTTTGACTAGAAGCGATTCCTCTCTCATTTTTTCTTAGCCTAACTTTCTAGAGTTCTTTACTAGAGTGTGACTATAAGCTACAAGCTATAGGTTTTATCCAGCAAATTATGAGATTAAACATTTTGGATGATTGATCACTGGTAAAAAGATCTGATTGGAGAAGAGAAAAGAGAATTACTTATCCCTCATCCCTCATCCCTTATGGGTCGCGGTATCCTTTAGGACATCCCTCATCCCTCATCCCTTATCCCTTATGGGTCGCGGTATCCTTTAGGACATCCCTCATCCCTCATCCCTTATCCCTTATCCCTTATCCCTTATCTAGGGTTCTTTCAGATTTTCAATACCATCAACAACCTTGGCAGAAATAATTTTGTCTCCTGCTGTCAATTCTTCCAAGACTTCTTTGCCATCTGTTAAATAACCAAACACAGAATAACGACCATCCATCAGGTTATAACCAGGAGGAGTAATTTCTGTATCAAATTTGAAGAAGAAAAATTGCGAAGATCCTCCATTAGGATCGTCTCCAGGACGGGCTAAAGCGATCGCGCCATAGGCGTTAAAAGGTATTGCTGGGACATCTAAATAGCGACCAAGTTCTTCTAAAGTTTCGCCATATACGGGTAAATCATCTCCCTTAACTAAAACCTCAAGGGGAATAGCTCGATATTCATTAGTTTGAGGATCAATAAAACCATCGGCTTCTCCAGGGGGATCGCCAGCTTGCAAAATATAAAAGTCTTCAGCACGATTAAAGTCTAAGCCATCGTAAAAACCTCGTTTAACTAGGTCGATGAAGTTTCCTCCATTAACAGGAGCACTATAGCCATCAACTACGACTTCTAAATTACCTTTGTTCGTTTCCATGGTTACTGTGGCACGACCCAAAAGCTGCGGTAAATAGGCATATTCTTCTGGCACTTCAAAAGGATATCCAACCACCATCAACTCTTCCAAGTCAGTTACCAATGCCAGCAACTCTCTTCGTTTAACATAGGTTGCAGAGCGGTCTTTCTCCTCGACGATTTCTTTCAGTTCTTCTGTTCCTTTCTCTAGCTGATCAATCAAAGATGCTGCTTGAGCTTGACGTTCCTCAGGCACAGCTTCCAAGAGCTTTGATCGACGAGATGACAGCACATAACTGGCATCTTTAAGATCTCGACCAATATTCTTCCATCGCTTACCTCGTAATTGATTAGAAATATCTTCTAAACTTTTTTGCAGTTTTCTGACTGAGTCATTGTCTATGGGTAGTGCATATCTCAAAATTGCCTGGGGATCAGTTACCGCAGCCCCCTGAGCCAGAATAGCTGATGCCGATGGAGTCCAAGCAATCAGACTAGTTCCCAAAATAATCAGAGCCATGGCAGTAGTCAAGACTCGATT